>DATMRM010000001.1:0-17382 GCA_035566155.1 Steroidobacteraceae bacterium
GACTACGACGAGGCGTTGCGGTTTTACGTCGGAACCCTGGGGTTCTCTTTGATCGAGGACACCTACGTCTCGGCACAGGACAAGCGCTGGGTCGTTGTGGCTCCCTCGCGAACGAGCGGCGCGCGCGTGCTGCTGGCACGGGCTTCGAATCCGACTCAACTGTCCACCGTGGGCAATCAGAGCGGCGGTCGCGTGTTTCTGTTCCTGCATACCGACGATCTGCTTCGCGACTACGACCGCTACCGCGCCCGGGGGGTCGAGTTTGTTCGCCCTCCCAAGGATGAATCGTACGGAAAAGTGGCGGTGTTCAAGGATCTCTACGGCAATCTGTGGGATCTCATCCAGCCCAGTGCCCAGCATGCTGGCTGAGGCCTCCAGCCGTGCGTCACCGCAAGTGCCATGAACCCTCTGCTGCCGCTGAGTGTGTCCCTGATCTTCGTGGTGCTCGCACTGTGGCACTTCTATATGGCGTCGCGGCCGAGTCAGACAGTGAGCGGGGCGGTCCCGAGTGCTGGGGGCAAGCCGTTGTTCGTCCCGGGACGGGTAGCGACCGTTGCGGTCGGCGTCGCGTTGCTGGTGTGTGCGGCGCTGGTGGCGGCGACCGGGGGTGTGATTCCACGCGGGCTGCCCGTACGGATGTTGTCGCTGTTGTCCTATGCACTGGCGGCCGGACTGCTGCTGCGCGCAGTCGGCGAATTCAAATATCTGGGTTTCTTCAAGCGCGTTCGCGGCACCCGCTTCGCACGTCTGGACACGCTGCTCTATTCGCCGCTGTGCCTGGCGCTTGCCGTCGGCGTGACGTGGGTAGCGTATGCAGGCGGAGCCATGAGCTGAGCGTCAGCGCGCGCGGCGAGGGTTGCGGCCGCCGATGCAAGTAATAAGATGAGGGCCCGTGCCAATACCGCATACCCAACGACGAGCTACCTCTGCCAGTGTCACCGCCGTTTGCCATTGTGGAGCGGTGCGCGTTCATGTGCGTCAGGCGCCGCGTACGCTCACCCGATGCAATTGTTCGATTTGTCGCCGCTATGGCGCGATCTGGGCCTATTACAAGCCAACGTCCGTCAGGATCGAGGCGCCGGCTCACGGCCTGATGCGCTACTCATGGAATCGCAAGGTTCGTGACTATCATCGCTGTAGACACTGCGGCTGCGTCATGCACTATACCTATCGCAAGAAAAATGCCTGGAATACCGTGGGAGTCAATGCGTCGAACTTCGATCCGACCATCGTTGCCAGCGCGCGGATCCGAAACCTGGATGGTGCGAAGAGCTGGAGGTTTCTGGAGTGACGCCGACGATGAGAGATGAAGGCAATGACACCTGAAACCTTCAGAAAACTCGCGCTGTCACCCCCGGAGTCCTCCGAATCTGCGCATATGAATCATCCTGACTTCCGGGTTGGCAAGAGAATCTTCGCGACTTGATCTTGCCGGCGCTGATGGATGCGTGGCGAAACACCGCTCCGGCAGCGCGCGATTTCCTAGGCACCCGCCGGATTGGGGGCGCGCCAGACCCGTTCGAAGGGCAGGCGCCAGGCGTGCGGCGCGATCAACTGGTGAATCGCATTCGGGCCCCACGAGCCCGGCGCATACGATCGCACCGGTGGCGGCGCATTCAGCAAGGGCGCCGACACTTCCCATAGACGCTCGATGCCTTCGGCAGTCGTGAACAGCGTGTGATCGCCGCGCATCGCATCGAGAATCAGCCGCTCATAGGCTTCCAGCACGTCGCCGATCAGACCCGTCTCATGCATCGCAAACTGCAGGCTGAGTTTGTCGAGGCGCATGCCCGGACCGGGGCGCTTGCCGTAGAACGACAGCGATACCTTGGACGCATCCGCCAGATCGAAGGTCAGATGATCCGGGCCCTGTTCGCCGATTCCGGATCCAGGCGGGAACATGCTCTTGGGCGGCTCGCGAAAAGCGATCGAGATAATGCGCTGGCCTTCGGCCAGGCGCTTGCCGGTGCGCAGATAAAACGGGACGCCGGCCCAGCGCCAATTGTCGATCGAACACCTCAGGGCGATGAAGGTCTCGGTGTCCGAGCGCGGATCGACGCCTTGCTCCGATCGATAGCCGCTGTATTGCCCGCGGACCACCTGATGTGGCTCGATCGGCTCCATGCTTCGAAAGACCTTGTTCTTCTCCTCGCTGATTGGTTTGGGATCGAGCGCCGTCGGAGGTTCCATCGCCATGAATGCCAGAATCTGGAACAGATGCGTGACCACCATGTCGCGATAGGCGCCGGTCTGCTCATAGAACCCGACGCGCTTGCCGAGGCTTAAGGTTTCCGGCACGTCGATCTGCACGTGATTGATGAAATTTCTGTTCCAGATCGGCTCGAACAGGCCGTTTGCAAAGCGGAACGCCAGAATATTCTGCGCGGGCTCCTTGCCGAGGAAATGATCGATGCGGAAGATCTGCTCCTCATCGAACACTGCGTGCAGATTGGCATTCAGTGCCACCGCGCTGGCCAGGTCGGTGCCGAACGGTTTTTCCATGATGATGCGCGAGCGTTCAACCAGTCCGGCTTCGCCGAGCATGCGCACCGCCGACAGTGCCGCGTTCGGCGGCACGCTCAGATAGTGCAGCCGACGGCTCTCACCGCTGAAGGTCTTCTCGGCCCGCTCTACCGCGGCTTTGAGTGTCGATGCGCCCGCCGATAGCGGCACATAGTCGAGCGATTGCGCGAACGCCGACCACGCCTCTTCGGCAAATTTGCGGGTCGAGAAGTCATCGAGCGCCTTGCGGGCCACTTTCCGGAAGCCCTCGGTGTCGATGTCGTCCAGCGACACACCGATGATCCGGCACCCGGGGATGAAACCGGCGTCTGACAGATGGAACAGGCCCGGCAGCAGTTTTCTCTGGGACAGGTCGCCGGTCGCGCCAAACAACACCAGCACCTGGGGATATTGCGGACCGACGCCTGCATTGTTCTTTGCCGCCATGCTTCATTCCTTTGTGTGAGCTGCGCCAGCGCGGCGCAGAAGTTCAGCATGTATCACAAAGCCGTGACTGGATCACGATCAGAGCACACAACCATCGCAAAAACCGTCAGATCCGTCACGCCCCGGGGCGCGACCGGCCCAGGGTTTCCTCAGAATATCTGGCTACCGCGCGGCCTTGGCCGCGGCCTTTCGTTCCCGGCGCCGCGCGTGCAGGATGGCTTCGGTGTAGCCATTGGCTTGCTCGCGACCCTTGAAGATCAGGTCACGGGCCGCGGCGAAGGCGATGCTGTGATCATAGTCAGCACTCATCGCCCGGTAGCCCGGGATCGCGGCATTCTGTTTGTCGACCACGATGGCCATGCGGCGCAGCGCCTGCTCGACCTGAGTACGGGTGCATATCCGATGGTGCAACCAGTTGGCGATGTGCTGAGACGAGATACGCAGTGTTGCCCGATCCTCCATCAGCGGCGTGTCGTAGTAGTCGGGAACCTTGGAGCAGCCCACGCCCGAATCGATCCAGCGCACCACATAGCCTAAGATGCTCTGGGTGTTGTTGTGGAGTTCCTCTTCGATCTCGGCTGCGCTCCAGGAGGGCTTGTCCGCCAGCGGTGGCTGCAGGATTTCATCGAGCGAGGCCTGTGGGCGCGAGCGCAGCTGCGCCTGGATCCCGAACACATCGGCCTGGTGATAGTGAATGGCATGCAGCGTGGCAGCGGTCGGTGAGGGCACCCACGCGGTGTTGGCTCCCGCGCGCGGATGCGCAATCTTGGCACTGAGCATCGCCGCCATCATGTCCGGCATCGCCCACATCCCTTTGCCGATCTGCGCCTTGCCGGGCAGGCCGCAGCGCAATCCGATGTCCACGTTCTGCCGCTCGTAGGCGTCCAGCCATTGGGCCTTCTTCATGTCGTTCTTGCGCATGACCGCGCCGGCTTCCATCGAGGTATGAATTTCATCGCCGGTGCGGTCCAGAAAGCCGGTATTGATGAACACCACCCGGCGTCGCGCCGTGCGAATGCACTGCTGCAGATTGACCGACGTGCGTCGTTCCTCGTCCATGATGCCGATCTTGAGCGTGTCGCGCGGCAACCCGAGAAGCGTCTCCACACGAGCGAACAGTTCATCGGCGAAGGCGACTTCCGGTGCGCCGTGCATTTTCGGTTTGACGATGTAGACCGAACCGCGCCGCGAGTTGCGCAGCGGGCTGCCGGACTTCAGATCATGCATCGCGATGAGAGAGGTCACGACCGCGTCGATCAGCGTTTCCGGAACCTCCTTGCCCTGCATCGTGATCGCATCACTCATCATGAAGTGACCGACATTGCGCACCAGCATCAGGCTGCGACCGTTCAGTGTCAGCGCGCCACCGCTTGGGGTCCGGTAGCTGCGATCCGGGTTCAGGCTGCGGCGCACCGACTTGCCGCCCTTGTCGAACTCGGCGCTAAGGGTACCTTTCATCAGTCCGAGCCAGTTGCGATAGACGCGAACCTTGTCGTCCGCATCCACCGCAGCCACCGAGTCCTCGCAATCCTCGATCGTCGTGATCGCCGCCTCGAGCACCACGTCCGCCACACCGGCGGCATCGGTGCGACCGATCGCATGGGAGCGATCGATCTGAATCTCGACGTGCAGCCCGTGATGTTTGAGCAGCACCGCGCTCGGCGCGCCCGGCTCTGCCTGAAAGCCGACGAGCGCTCCGCCGTTGCGCAGCGTCGCGGTCTTGCCGTCTGTGAACTTCACACTCAGACCGCCCGCAGAGACAGCATACGCGATCGCCTGTGCGTGCGAGCCGGCGTTCAGCGGAAAATGCTCGTCGAGGAATGCGCGCACGTAGGCGATGACTTTCGCGCCGCGCTTCGGGTTATATGCGCCAGCACGCGTCGCCCCCTGGTCTTCGGGAATGACGTCGGTGCCGTAGAGCGCATCGTACAGGCTGCCCCAACGCGCGTTCGCGGCGTTGAGCGCGTAGCGCGCGTTGTCCACCGGCACGACCAGCTGCGGACCGGCGATGGTCGCGATCTCGTCGTCGACGAGCTGCGTCTCGATGGTAAAGGATTCACCTGCCGGCTCCAGATAACCGATCTGCTCGAGAAATCCGCGATAGGCCTGATGGTCGAACTTCGGTCCCGGGTGAGCCTGGTGCCACTGATCGATCTGTGCCTGCAGTTGATCGCGACGCTGCAGTAGCTGCGCGTTGCGCGGTGCCAGATCGCGCATCAGCTGGTCAAACCCCTTCCAGAATGATTCCGGGTTGATGCCGGTGCCGGGCAGGGCTTCCTGGTTCACGAAGTCGTACAGCACCCGGGCAACCTGCAATTCACCCTGGGTCACGCGATCGCTCATGATTTGTCCTTGTGGCGGCGAGGAGGCCTGCAATTGCCGGCCGCGAATCATAGCAATTCGACGCTTGCCAGCTCAAACCGCCGCGATTCATGCGCCCACGCGCTGGCGCCGGGTCTCATGGCCACGGTTCCAATGGTGCCGTCACGACGGTCAAAAGTCGTAACAAATGAAACTATACGATATACTGCCGGCCTCATCTTCGGCGCTCGAGCCAGATCCGCAAAGGCATCCCATGAGCCCTGATATCCACGACAATCCTCTCGGCACCGACGGATTCGAGTTCGTTGAGTTCACCAGTCCCGATCCGATCGCGCTCGGCACGATTTTCGAGGCCATGGGTTTCACCGCGGTCGCGCGACACCGCTCGAAGAACGTCCTGCGCTACAAGCAGGGCGATATCGATTTCATTCTGAATATGGAGCCGAGTGGCCAGGCGGCGGCGTTTCGCGGCGCGCACGGACCATCGATCAACGCGATGGCATTTCGCGTGCGCGATGCCGCCAAGGCACTGCAGCTCGCGCTGGAGCGCGGCGCGACCGAAGTGAAGGGTGCGGTCGGGCCGATGGAGCTGAACATTCCCGCCATTCAGGGCATCGGCGGCTCCTATCTCTATCTGGTCGATCGTTACGGCGCGCACGAGATCTACGACGTGGACTTCGTGCCGATTGCGGGAGCCGACGCAATGGAGGCCGTCGGCAGCACCGGTCTTCGTTACATCGATCATCTGACGCACAATGTGCATCGCGGCAACATGAAAGTGTGGGCGGAGTTCTACGAGCGGGTGTTCAATTTCCGTGAGATTCGCTACTTCGACATCGAAGGCAAGGTCACCGGCCTGATTTCGCGGGCGATGACCAGCCCCGACGGCAAGATCCGTATCCCGCTCAACGAAAGCCAGGACGACAGGTCGCAGATCGAGGAATTCCTACACGTCTACCGGGGCGAGGGCATTCAGCATGTCGCGCTCGGCAGCGACGACATTTTCGCGACCGTTGATCGCATGCGCGCGCGCGGTGTGCAATTCCAGGACACACCAGAGAGCTACTATGAGGCGATTGAGACGCGCGTGCCCGGGCATGGCGAGAACCTCGACCGTCTGCGCGAACGCTCCATCCTGATCGACGGCGCACCAACACGCGGGCAAGGGCTGTTGCTGCAGATATTCACCCAGAACGTGGTCGGACCGTGCTTCTTTGAAATCATCCAGCGCAAGGGCAATGAGGGCTTCGGCGAGGGCAATTTCAAAGCGCTGTTCGAGTCGCTCGAGCTCGATCAGATGCGCCGTGGCGTGTTGTGAGCGACACGCTCGCCTACCTGACGGGCTTCGCCAGTCATTTGGAGAGCGAGTCCCTGCCGGGGGCGCTGCCGGCGCAGAACTCGCCGCAGCGCTGCCCCTACGGGCTGTATGCCGAGCAGATCTCAGGTACCGCGTTCACGGCTCCGCGTGCGGTCAATCGCCGTTCCTGGCTGTATCGCATTCGTCCGGCCGTGACGCATCGCCCGTTCCAGACCCTGGACGGCGAGCGCATGCACAACCAGTTCTGCGATTCGCCGGTGTCGCCCAATCAGCTGCGCTGGGATCCCTTGCCGATCCCCGGGGCGCCGACCGAATTCGTCGATGGGATCGTGACCTACGCCGGTACCGGTGAGCCGGGGACACACCAGGGCTGCGGCATCCATCTCTACAGCGCAAACCGCTCGATGACACGCCGTGCCTTCTACGATGCGGATGGCGAGCTGCTGCTATTGCCACAGCAGGGGCGAGTGCTGCTGTATACCGAGTTCGGGCGGCTGCTGGTCGAGCCGCTCGAGTTCGCCGTGATCCCGCGTGGCGTGCGCTTCCGGGTCGAGCTGCTCGACGGCGCGGCGCGCGGCTATGTGTGCGAGAACTTTGGCGCGCCGCTTCGTCTGCCGGAACTCGGTCCGATCGGCTCCAACGGCCTGGCGTGCGAACGGGATTTTCACGTGCCGACGGCCTGGTATGAGGACAGCGACGGCGACTATGAGCTGCTGGCCAAATTCGACGGCAAGCTCTGGAGCGTTACGCTCGATCACTCGCCGTTCGATGTCGTGGCCTGGCGCGGCAACCACGCGCCGTACAAGTACGATCTGCGCCGATTCAACACCATTGGGTCGGTGAGTTTCGATCATCCCGATCCGTCGATCTTCACGGTGCTGCAGTCGGTGTCCGCTTCCGCCGGTATCGACGATCTGGCCTTCGTAATCTTTCCGCCGCGCTGGCTCGCGATGGAACATACGTTCCGGCCGCCGTGGTTTCATCGTAATGTCGCCAGCGAGTTCATGGGACTGATCCGCGGCGCCTACGATGCCAAAGCGCAAGGGTTTGTGCCGGGCGGAGCATCGCTGCACAATTGCATGAGCGGTCACGGCCCGGATGCGCAGACCTTCGAGCGGGCTTCGCGCGCCGACACCAGCAAGCCGGAGCACGTAATGGATACCATGGCGTTCATGTTCGAGACGCGCAGCGTGATCCGGCCAACGCGCGCGGCGCTCGAGTCCCGGTTATTGCAGCAAAACTACTACCAATGCTGGCAGGGCCTGCAAAAACACTTCACTCCATCGCAGCGTTGAAGCGTTGCCGATGACATTGAACGAGACACACGATCCGCAGCTTCGAAGCTGGGTGGCGAGCGCCAACCTTGATGACAGCGATTTCCCGATCCAGAACCTGCCGTTCGGAGTCTTCCGCGCGCAGGCAGACATCGCGCCGTGCGGTGGCGTCGCGATCGGGGATCAGATCCTGAGTTTCGGCGCCGCTCACCGCGCCGGTGCATTCAGCCCCAGCGACGTCGGCCCGCTCGCCGCGCGGGCCGCTGCCGCGGCGGCCGGATCTTCACTCAACGAATTCATGGCTCTGGGGCGCGAGAGCTGGTCGGCGCTGCGCCTGGCACTGTCGCGCGCGCTGCGCGAGGGCGCTACGCAGCGCGCGATGCTGCAGACGTGTCTGGTTGGTCAGTCACGCGCGCAGCTGCTGTTGCCCGCGCAGATCGGGGACTACACGGATTTCTATACCTCGATTTATCATGCGACGGCAGTCGGCAAACTGATGCGGCCGGACAATCCGCTGTTCCCGAACTACCGATGGATCCCGATCGGCTATCACGGGCGCGGCTCCTCGATCGGCGTTTCCGGTCAGCGGTTTCACCGGCCTTGCGGGCAAACTCTCCCGCGCGGCGCTGCCGCCCCGGTGATCGGTGCCAGCCAGCGGCTCGACTACGAGCTCGAGCTCGGAGTCTTCATTGGCCAGGGCAATGAGTCCGGCACGGCCATTGGCATCGAGGATGCGGAGGCACACGTCTTTGGGCTGTGTTTGCTGAATGACTGGTCCGCGCGCGATCTGCAGGGCTGGGAAGCTCAGCCGCTCGGTCCGTTCCTGGCGAAGAACTTTGCCACGACGATTTCTCCGTGGATCGTGACGCTCGAAGCCCTCGAGCCGTTTCGCTCAGCGTGGCAGCGGCCAGCGCTCGATCCGCAGCCGCTCCCGTATCTGGAGGGCGCGCACCTGCGTGAGCGCGGCGCGATCGACATTGAGCTGGAAGTGCTGCTGCAGTCCGAGCGGATGCGTGAGCGCTCGCAACCGCCCACACGCGTGTCCGGCAGCAACTACCGCCACGCGTACTGGACGCTGTCGCAGATGGTCGCTCATCACAGCGTCAACGGCTGCAATCTGCAGCCTGGGGATCTGCTCGGCACCGGTACTCAGTCGGGACCCGACCCGGAGCAGGCCGGCTGTTTGCTGGAGTTGTCGCAGGGTGGCAAGCGGGCGGTGCGGCTGCCCAATGGTGAAGAGCGACGCTTTCTGGAGGACGGTGATGAGATCGTTCTGCGCGCCTGGTGCGAGCGCGCGGGCGCGCGACGGATTGGTTTCGGCGCGGCGGTGGGTCGAGTCCTGCCGGCGCACGAGCGCTGATGTATCCGCAGCGCATCGTCTGCTTGACCGAGGAGCCGACCGAAGTGCTGTATGCGATCGGTGAGCAGGATCGCATCGTGGGTGTGTCGGGATTCACGGTGCGTCCGGCGCGCGTGCGGCGCGAAAAGCCGCGGGTTTCGGCCTTCACGAGCGCGCGCATCGATCGCATTCTCGAACTCAAACCCGATCTGGTCGTCGGCTTCTCCGATATTCAGGCCGACATTGCGCGCGACCTGATTCGTCACGGTGTGGAAGTGTGGATCAGCAATCACCGCAGCGTGCAGGGAATCCTCAGCTACATCCGCCGCCTCGGCGCAATGGTGGGCGCGGCGCAGAAAAGCGAAGCCTATGCGTGCTCGCTCGAGGCGCGCTTGTCGCAGCTGGCGCAGGCGGGCGCGCAGCTCTCGCAGCATCCGCGGGTCTACTTTGAAGAGTGGGACAAGCCGATGATCAGCGGCATCCGCTGGGTGTCGGAGCTGGTGGGCATCGCCGGCGGCGTGGACGTATTTCCGGAGCTCGCAGGCTGCTCGCTGGCGAAGGACCGGATCCTGTGCGATTCGCAGGAGGTCGTGCGTCGCCGTCCGGACATCATTCTCGGCTCCTGGTGCGGCAAACGCTTCCGGGCCGAACATGTGCGGGCCCGCAGCGGCTGGAGCGAAGTGCCCGCCGTGCGGGACAACGAGCTGCACGAGATCAAGTCACCTCTGATCCTGCAGCCGGGACCGGCCGCCCTGACCGATGGTGTCGAGGCCATGCATCGGATCTTTGCGCGCTGGGCGCAGCAGCCTCGCCCCTGATCCCGCCGGCGCTCGCTTGAAGGGTCCGCGTGAGGGCCTTAGGCGAGATTTTACGATTCACTAGGAAGTATCTTACGATATATCTTAAGATATATTTTAGTGAATCGCGTCAAGCGCTCAACCACGTCCCACGGGGCTGAAATCGCGCGCCACCTCCACAGCTGCACTAATTGAGAATCATTCTCAGTGATAGATAGGTATTGGCTGAAGTTTTCGTCACGCGCAGTGACACGGCCGTGACAACTCGGCCTACGCCACCGCCTAGCCTGCGCAGCGTGGAACTGTGTGATTTCAACGTGCTGCACTGGCGTGGCGCCCGGGCCCCGAGGGCTGCTGTGCCGCAGACCCGTTCGGGGGTTGATCGGTTTCTGATCGACACCTGCCAGCGTCGCGTGGCGGTGGTCAGCGGCCGTGAAGCGCTGGATCAGGCTCGGCTCGAGTTTCCGTCGGACGGCGCGATCGAATTGTTTGCCGGTGCGGATGCCTACGCCTTCCTGCTGCGCTTTGCGTGCGGCCTGGAGAGCAAGCTGGTCGCCGAGACCGAGATCTTCGGCCAGATCAAACAGGCCTGGCGCGAATTCTCGGGAGCGCGCTCGCCGCTGGCGCGGCAGCTTTCCCCGTGGATTCAGCTGTTGTTTCAGGATGCGAAGGCCGTGCGCGCGCAGTGTCTGGCCAAGCTCGGCAGCGCGTCCTACGGTTCTCAGGTCCGGCGCTTGCTCGCTGAGGATGCGAAAGGCGGCCCAACGCTGCTGATCGGTGCCGGACAGCTGGCACAGTCGGTCGCTCCATGGCTGACCGGTTCCGAGCTGTGGCTGTGGAATCGGACCTCGGAGCGAGCGCAGGAACTCTCGCGCGAACTGGCCAAGCGCGATCCGGCCCGTCCGGTTCGCGTGATCGACAGCAGCGCCGACGCCGAGCTGGCCGCCTGGCGCGCAGCGCGTAATGTCATTCTGTGCGTTCCCGCCGATGATCCTCATGACAGCGCTCGTGTGCAGGCGTGGGCGCAGCGATCCGACCGGGGCGGGCGCGTGGTTCATCTGGGGCTGGGTGCACAGGGCGCGACGCCGTGGAATGACTTGCCCGAATTGGTCAGTCTCGGGGCCCTATTTGAAATGCTGCAGGCGCAGACCGAGCTGCGCCGGCGGCAGATTGAGCGTGCGCGTCGCGCATGTCTGGAGAAGGCGCTGCTGCGCTCGCTCGGTGCGAATTCCTCGCACCCGCACAGCTGGGAAGACCTGGCCGCTTTTCACGCGATCTGAGGCATGAACTCGCGGGTACTGAAGCTCGGCACCCGCCGCTCCGCACTCGCACGCGCTCAAAGCGCCGCAGTGGCGCGACTGCTGCAACAGCATCATCCGGCTCTGGCGGTCGAACTGGTCGGCATCGAGACCCAGGGCGATCGCATTCTCGACAAACCGTTGTCGACGGTGGATGGAAAGGAATTCTTCACCGCCGAGATCGACGCTGCGCTGCTCAGCGGCGCGGTTGATCTCACCGTTCATTCCTATAAGGATCTGAGCCTCGAGCGCTCGACCCGCCTGCTGCTCGCAGCGGTACCCAAGCGCGAACCGCCGGGCGATATCGCATTGTTCGCACCCGACGTCCGGCAGAGCTTGGCGGCAGGCGAAGAGATTCGCGTCGGCAGTTCATCGCCGCGTCGCGCCAGCTTCGTGCCGGATTTTCTGCAGCGTATGCTGCCGGCCGACCCGATGCCGGCGCGGGTACGCCTGGTAGAGCTGCGCGGCAATGTCGATTCGCGCTTGCGCCGACTGCACGAGCCGCGCGGCTCGCCGCGTCACCTGGACGGGATCGTGCTCGCATTCGCGGGCCTGGCAAGATTGTGGGCCGACAGCGCCGGCCAGCAGCTGCTGCGCGAACTGTTGACGCCGCTGCCGCGCATGCTCTTGCCGCTGTCGGCCTGTCCGGCAGCACCGGCGCAAGGGGCACTGGCGATCGAGTGTCGCAGCGACGATCCGGACACTGCGCGACTGCTGGCCAGCATCGACGATTCCGCAACGCGTCGGGCCGTCGACGCCGAACGAGCGCTGCTGGCACAGCGCGGCGGCGGTTGCCACCAGCGCTTCGGTGCAACACAGATTGAGCTGTCCGGCCTTGGAGCGCTGCTGTACCTGCGCGATGCCGATGAATCCGGGCGGCCACTGCCCATTCCGATGGTGCGCTGGACCCCCGAGACGCCGCTGCCCGCTCCGCACGGTCCGCTGCGCGCCTGGGACGGCAGTCGTGCGGACAGTGCACCAGCGGCGGAACCGATTCCGGAGGCCGTGGCGCGCTGCGCCGAACGCCTCAGCAGCACCCGGGCGCTGTTCGTCGCGCATCGACGCGCGTTGCCGGAAGAATTGACCGCGAGCGTTGATCCGGCCGCGCATGTGTGGGTACCCGGCATCGAGACCTGGCAGGCGCTCGCCGAGCGCGGCATTTGGGTGGAAGGATGCGGCGAGAGCTTAGGATTTGCGGCGCTGGCGCCAATGTTGACGCAGCCGTCGTTGCAGCTGCCAGCGCTCGATCAATGGACCGTGCTGACGCACGCCGAGGCCGCCGGCGGCTGGCCGGCGACCGCGGTGGTCGCGACCTATCGCCATGCAAGTTCTTCGCCAGTCGGTGCAGACCCCGCGGGTCCTGCGCCGGACGTGACCCATGTCTACTGGCACAGCAGTGCACAGTTCGAGCGCTGGCGCGCGAGTGTCGCGCCGGGCGTCCACCATGCGTGCGGAAGTGGACGCACGTCCGAACATTTGCGGCACGCAGCGGTGCAAAATCTGCGTGTGTTTCCGCAAGTGGCGCTCTGGCGCCAATGGTTGGGATTGTGACTCGAAGCGCGGGTGAGGGTGGACTGAGTGTCACGCCGATGCGGCGCACCTCGTGGGTCGCCGCGGCGGTGGCGGTATGGGTCACACTGCAGCTGGTACTGGTCATCTGGTGGGCCATTCTGATCCAGCGTCAGGCGCAGCGCATCGCTTCGCTCGAAACGCTCAGCGGCGCCGGTCACGAGCAGATCGCCGCGCAGGCCTCGCGCACCCACGTCATGCTGGTGGGCGAATCGAGCACGTTCCTGGCGCTGCTGGTGGTCGTGACGCTGCTACTGGCGTGGCTGTATTGGCGTGAGCATCAGCGAGCCCGCAGCATGCAGGCATTTTTTGCGTCCGTGACGCATGAGCTGCGCACGCCGCTCACCAGCATTCGACTGCAGGCAGAGGCCATTGCCGAAGGCGAGCACCGCGCGCAGCTCGCGCGTCGGTTGCTGGAAGACTCCAGTCGCCTGGAATCCCAGATCGACAAGACACTTGAACTGGCGCGCATCGAAGGCGGCGGGCCGTTGTCCGAGCAGTTGATTCCGCTGCATACCTGGATCGCACGCTCGCTCGAGGGTATCGGTGCGGCGTTTGGCGATCGCCTGGATCTGCGCGCGCACGTGGATGGCTCGGTGCCGGCAGTGTTTGCCGATGCGGGCGCGCTGCAGATGATTCTGCGCAACCTGGTGGAAAACTCGGTGCGCCATTCCGGTGCCACACCGGTCAGCGTGCGCCTGACCGCGGCGCAGCGCGGCGACTACGTGGTACTCGAGTATCAGGACAACGGCAACGGCCTGCCGGGGCCTTCACCGCGTTTGGGCAAGCTGTTTGCGCGCGGCGTGAACTCGAGCGGCGCCGGCGTCGGGCTCTATCTGGTACGCCGCCTGATGCAGCGCATGGGCGGTCGCGCCAGGTTCAACACTGCGCCCGGAGAGGGCTATCGCTGCGAGCTGTCTTTCCGGGTTGGTGCATGAGCGGCGCCACCCGATTGCTGCTGGTCGAGGATGAGCGCAACGTGGCCGAGACCCTGATGGAGCGACTGCGAGCCGAGGGCTTTCAGGTGCAGCGCGCCGATTCGGCAGCCAGTGCGCGGCGCGCCATTGCCGAGTCGGAAGTCGAGATCGCGCTGCTTGATGTCGGCCTGCCCGACGGCAACGGGTTCGAACTCGCCAAGCTGCTGCGTGAGCGCGCTCCGGGCACCGCGATCGTCTTTCTGACCGCTCACGCCACGCCCGAGGACCGCGTGCGCGGGCTCGAACTCGGAGCGGATGACTATATTGGCAAGCCGTTCCATTTTCGCGAGCTGTTGCTGCGGATCAACAACACTCTGAAGCGTGCGCAGGAGCTGCAGCGTGTGCCCGGCGACATTCGCGGCCAGGTGCGCATCGGTCGCGCACAGGTGGACTTCGAGCGCTTCTCGGCCAACGTCGGTGGCGAAAGCGTCGCGCTCACGCACAAGGAGTGTGCGGTGCTGCGGCTGCTGGCTGAGCGCGTCGGCAAAGCGGTCAGCCGCGATGAAATTCTGGATCGCGCCTGGTCGGCCGATGAGTTTCCGACTTCGCGCACGGTAGACAATTTCATCGTTCGGCTGCGAAAGTTGATCGAGCTCAACGCCGCTGATCCGCGCGTCATCCGCAGCATCCGCGGCGTGGGCTATCTGTTGACCGAAATCAATCGTGAGTGAGCGATGAGCGAAACGCTGCTGCAACAGGCGCTCGCGCGCCGTAACCATCACCGGCCACCGGTGTGGTTCATGCGCCAGGCCGGTCGATATCATCGACACTACCAGCGGTTGCGCGCGCGGCACGAGTTCATCGACCTGTGCAAGCGGCCGGAGCTGGCGGTCGAAGTAACGCTCGGCCCGATGGAGGAGTTCGGCTTCGATGCCGCAATCCTGTTCTCCGATCTGCTGTTCCCGCTCGAAGCGATGGGGATGGGCCTGAGCTACGAGCCGGGTCCGCGACTTGGCTGGCACTTGCGCAGCGCCGCCGACCTGACGCGCCTGCAGGGCGGGGCCGATCGAGCCGCTCACATGAGCTTTCAGGCCGAGGCCCTCTCGCAGCTGCGCGCGCGGCTGGATCCGTACCGTGCTCTGATCGGTTTCGTCGGCGGTCCGTTCACGCTGTTTGCCTATGCGGTCGCCGGCTCACACGAAGGGTTTGCGCGCGATACGCTCGACGACCATGACGGCACGCTGTATCGCGGCTTCATCCAGAAACTGCAGCCGCTGCTGGCGGCGAACATGGTCTTGCAGGTTCGCGGCGGCGCCGATTGCATTGCGATCTTCGATACCGCGGCCGGCACGCTCGGCGCCGAAGGCTTCGCCCGACAGGTGGCGCCCGTATTGCGCGGCCTGGTGAGCGAGTTTCGCGCCCAGTGTCCGCAGACACCGCTGATCTATTACTCGCGCGACACCGGACCGGCGCATTGGGACGCGCTGCGCGATATCGATTTTCAGTGCCTGGGCATCGACTGGCGACATGATCTGGTGGATGTGCTCAATACCTACGCGGATCGCTGGGCGCTGCAGGGAAACATCGATCCGCAGTGGTTGTTGTTGTCGCGCGAACAGCTCGAGGCGCGCCTGCGTAACCTGTTTGCGCGCGTACTGCTGTTGCCGGCGGCACAACGTGCGGCCTGGGTATGCGGACTGGGTCACGGGGTCCTGCAGCACACACCCGAAGACAATGTCCGGCTGGCGCTGAGCATTCAGCGCGAGATGTTCACATGAGCGTCGCCTTGGGCGATCCGCTGATCGCCAAATACGACATCGCAAGTCCGCGCTATACCAGCTATCCGACGGTCCCCTACTGGGACAGTGCGCCGACGGCCGATCAATGGATCGAGCATATCGGCCGCGCGCTGCAGGCCGCCGAGGCCTCGCTGGGGCTGTACGTGCACATTCCGTTCTGCCGCACCTTGTGTACCTTCTGCGGTTGCAACACGCGCATCACGCGCAGCCACAGCATCGTCGGACCGTATATTCAGGCGCTGCTGGCGGAACTGGACTTGTATCGGCAGCGTTTGGGGTGCTCCGAGCTCGAATTTGGCGAGCTGCAGCTGGGGGGCGGGACGCCGACGTTTCTGACGGTCGAGGAGCTGGAGGCGTTGCTATCGGCTCTGTACCAGCGCGCTCGGCCGCGCCGCTCGGCGATGATCGCATCCGTCGAGGTTGACCCCCGAGTCACCGATCCCACGCAGCTGGCGCTGCTGGCACGCTACGGCTTCAGATCCTTGAGCCTGGGGGTGCAGGACTTCGATCCGCGCGTGCAGGACATCGTCAACCGCGTGCAAAGCGAGGCCCAGGTGCAGCAGTTAACCGAGGCCGCGCGCGTGCTTGGGTTCGAGAGTGTCAGTTACGATCTGATCTACGGTTTGCCGCTGCAGACCCGCACCAGTATCGATGCGACCATGAATGCGCTGGAGCGCCTCAGGCCCGATCGGGTTGCACTCTATGCCTATGCGCATGTTCCTTGGATCAAGCCCGGGCAGCGTCGCTTTACCGATAGCGATCTGCCGGAGTCGGAAGAGAAACGTGAACTCTATGAACTGGGGCGCGAGCGCCTGACAGCGCAGGGCTATCGCGAAATCGGGCTGGATCACTTTGCGCTGGCAAGCGACGGCCTGTGGCAGGCGCAGCAGGCGGGCCGCTTGCATCGCAATTTCATGGGGTACACCAGCGCCTACTCGCGGCCGATCATCGGGCTGGGTGTCTCCTCGATCGGCGATGCCGGCGATGCCTTCGCACAGAATGAAAAAGACTTGCAGCGCTATCACGAGCGCATCGCCAACGGCGAACTGCCACTGCAACGCGGACACGTGCTCGATACCGAGGATCGGATCTTGCGCCGACACATTCTGAGGCTGATGACACAGCGCACCACGCGCTGGGATCAGGCCGCCGAGTACACGCCGTTCCTTGCGACGATCGGCGCCCGGCTGGCGGAGCCGGCGGCCGATGAACTGGTGCTGCTGGAGGAGAAGGGATGTCGGATCACCGAGCGCGGCCGGCCATTCCTGCGCAACATCTGTATGGCGTTCGATGCCAGGCTCGCGCGCCGTATGCCCGAGAAACTGCCGTTCAGGTAAGGCGGTGTGACGCCGGAGTTGGCGCTAGAAAGGTTTCATCACCGCGAGCAGGATGATCGGCACCACGATCAGCAGGGCGGACTCATTCAGCACACGCAGCACCCAGGGCTGCGGCATCGGCGCCCCGCGCGTGATGCGCATGAGCAGTGCGCGGCAGGAGAGGTGATACGCCAGCAGTGCGAGTACGAACACCAGCTTGACCATCAGCCAGCGCCCGGTGTCATGAAAGCCCAGCCACAGCCACAACCCGAACAGGATTGCGAGCAGCCCCATCATCGTCATGAACCCAAACAGTCGCCGTGCCATGATGGCCAGTCGGCGCACGTCTTCGCCCGCGGCCTGGCCTTCCGCGTAGTGCACGAGGATACGCGGCAGATAGAACAAGCCCGCGAGCCAGGCCATGACGGCAATGACGTGCAACGATTTGACCCAGAGCATGACAACACTATAGATGAATCAGGCG
>DATMRM010000002.1:0-3338 GCA_035566155.1 Steroidobacteraceae bacterium
CGCCGGTGCATTACCGAAGCGCCGCGCCGTTGCCAGCACCGACGAACTGCCCCTGCGCTGACGGCATCCTCACCGGCACGTCTGTCCCGGACCGTGTTAGTGACGCGCCTGCCAGCGCAGTTCGACGCGATTGTTCGCAGCGGCGACGCGATTCCACTCGCCAGCCAGCAACGCATCGCTGACGGGTGGATAGGGCGTCTGGATTTCATCGGAATTGCCAGCGCTGATCTGTACTTCGATCCTGCCGGCAGAATTTCTCTGCGCCGTCGAAATCATGTTGGCGAACGCGACCGACTCGCGCTGGGCGGCGGTTCCATTGTCTTCTCGAGGATTTCCAATCTGCTCGCACTTTGAATAGGGCGTTGTATCCGGTGCCAACACGGGCTGGCCAGACAAACCGTTCGCCATGCAGAAGCGTCCGGGAATGGTGCGTACCTGAAGCACACCCTGAAAGCCCTGACTGTTCAGGCGGGAGAGGAGTGATGCAACCTGATCCAATCGAGCGCCGGAGAGTGGCATCTCGCCGAACGGGACGGGCTCGACCGAGGAAGTCTGATCGATCCCGCCCGCGCCGGCACTATCGCCCAGCGGTGCGCCGGAGCTGGCCGCCGCCGCAGCATCCGCCGCCTGCAGCGAAGACAGATTCTGCTGAACGGTCTGCAGCTGCTGCTGCGATTGTGCGAGCTGGGCGGCAAGCTGCTCGGAGGCGGTGCGCTCGTGAAACCACTCCACGGCAAACAGCGACGCCACCGCTACGCCGGCCAATCCGAGCCACAGACCCCATCGAACCGGTTGTGGGCGTCGCGGAAACTGCGCGGCACTGGTCGGCTGATCCTGCAGCAACAGCCGCATATCACCGACGATGCGGTCCGCCTGCGATTCCATGTGATCGACCACGAATCGGCGCATCTCGTTGTTGTGATGCGCGAACATCGCGTCGAGGATGGAACGCAGATTCGGCGGCAGCGCTGGCAGGTCGGGCCGCCGCGGTCCGCGTCGCTCGCGCCCGATTTCGTGCACGTCGCCAGACAGTTGCACAGCAGGTATCGGCTTCTCGCTCGGCGCGAAGCTGTCAGCGGCCGGCGCGGCGGCGGCGTTCGCACCGGCGGTCGCGGTTCCGGGCGGACGAATAAGGTGCAATTGCTCGAGCGCCTTCGACACATCGGCATGCTTGATCTGCTTCGGCAGCACGCCGATCGCGCCGAGCGCGCGCGCCTGGCTCAGGTACAGCTCCCCTTCCTGAGAGGTGTACATCATGATCGGGATCGTGGCAGTGCGCGGGTTGTTCTTGATCGCCTGCACGGCCTGAAACCCGTCCATGCCCGGCATCAGGTGATCCATGAAGATGACATCGGGACGCTGCCGCGTCAGGTAGTCGATTGCCTGCTCGGCCGACTCCACGCCATCGACCGACAGTTCGTGCCGTTCCAATTCGCGCGTTAGAAATGCCCGGGCCGATCTCGAGTCATCGACCACCAGCGCTCGTGCCGACATTGAGAATTCGCTCGTAGCGGTGCTGGCCCGATCTTAACGCATGCGCCCGCCGGTCGCGCTCTTGCACAGGTCGCAACAATGAACATGTCTCAACTCTGCGACTAGGCAGCGGCGATCGCGGGTGCAGTCGCGGACTTGATCAGGTCGTGGTAGAGAGTTGACAGCCTTGCGGCCATGCGGCTGGAAGCCCACGTCTGGGCATAGCTATGTGCCTGTTCCGACAGCCGCTCGGCCCGCACCGGATCTTCCAGTACATCGGCAATCGCACGCGCGAACGCTTCGGGACGCTCGGGGGCAACGCGCGCGCCACAGCCTGCCTGCAGGATCGACCTCGTACCAAGATGCGCTGTGGAAACCACTGGCCTACCCTGCGCCAGCGCCTCCAGCAGGACCAGGCCCTGGGTTTCCGTTCGAGAGGCGAACACAAACACGTCAGCGGCCGCGTAACAGTTGGCGAGTTCCCCCTCACGTGCCAGGTACCCGATGAAGAACACGTGCGCACTGAGTCCCTGCCGCGCGACCTGCGCTTGCAGATGGCTCAGGGCCGGCCCTTCACCAGCGATTGCGAACATGGTTTCCGGCCGTGTGCGTCGCAACTCGGTGAACGCCAGCAGCAGGAAGTCGATATTCTTCTCGTGTGCGACCCGACCGACATACAGCAACAACGGCCGATCCTTCGGAATTCGGTAAGTCTCGCGAAACCGGTTGCCGTCGCCCTGCACATAGCGATCCGCTGGCAGCCCCGTGGGGATGACCTCGACGCGGCTCTTCACTCCGTACTCGAGCAGCAGCGCGCGCATCGGCTCCGACGGCGCAATGATCGCCGCGACCTGCGCACACTGCGATCGCGTGAAACTGCGTGCCAGCACCCGTCCGATCGGCCGCGGCAACAGCGGCACGTAATGATGCAAATATTCCTCGAAGAACGTGTGATAGGTCGCGATCACCGGGATGCCGCGCCGGCGTGCGAAACGCACTCCCGCATAGTGGGCGATGAACGGCGTGTGGATGTGCACCAGGTCGAAATTCTGCGATGCCAGTGGCGCGAGCGCGCGGCCCACGGCCGCCGACTTCATGCGGCGGTCTTCGGGGTCCCCGGGAACGCGCCCGGACGCCACCCGTATCACATTCACGTCGGGCTCTTCGGCGCTGTGATCGTACTCGGGAGCCACCAGCGTCGACTCCACGCCGAGGGTCATCAGATCAGCACGAAACGTGCGGATCGACGTTGAAACCCCATTGACGCGTGGGAAGTAGACGTCGGAGATGAAAAGGACCCGCATAGTGGCGGGTGCGAAGCTTAAACGAAATTCTGCGCGAAGATAGCGGTGGTAGCCAGTCCCGCTCCAATCGCACCGCCGGCCAGCACGTCACTCGGATAGTGCAATCCCAGCACGACGCGCGAGGCGGCAATCAGGCTCGCGATCGGAATCAGCACCCACGCAAGTTCCGGGAAGAAAGCGACCGCCTGCCAGGTGAACGCGACCGCGTGCAAGGTGTGACCGGACGGAAAGCTGTAGCGGTCGAGCGGAGGCATCGCCAGGGTGATGCCCGGGTGACGGATGAACGGCCGCTCGCGCACCAGTGCGTGCTTGAGCCACTTATAGATGAGCAGTCCGGTGATGCCGGTGATCGCCATGCTGATCGCTGGGCGCATGGCGGCGCGCCCATACAGCAACGGCAGCACACCGACCAGCCCGTACCAGACGACGCCGTCGCCCAGACGACTGGCAAGGCGGAACACGAATCGAAGAGAGCGAGAAGCTGCGCCGCGGTTGAGATGCCGGCACAGCCGGTATTCAGCGACATCGAATCGAGCCATGATGATCTGGGCGCGGTTCATG
>DATMRM010000003.1:0-4552 GCA_035566155.1 Steroidobacteraceae bacterium
ATGGTCGCGTAAAACTGCGCGGTGCTGAAGTGCAAGCGACAGGAAGTCCCAATGCCGATTGGCAGTGGCGGGCCACATACGCCTACCTGGACAATTACGACGCCAGCACATCTCTTGAACAGACCGAGTATTCGCGCCACAGCGGCTCATTGTCGATTTCGCGCACATATGGAGAGGGCTGGCGCTGGTCGGTCGCCGACTACGGGGCCACTGGGAACGGGATCGGACAACGCGGCTACGAACGTGCCGACGCGACTCTAGGGAAGGCTTGGTCCGTCTATGGGAAGCCAATATCCTTGGATGTGACCGGGAGCTACTACTTCACGCTGACCAGTTCGTACTACCGGGACGTGGACTCGATCGGTCTGAGTTCATATAACAATCGCTTTAGAATCCTTGCCACAGTTAGGGTGCAACTCTAGGCATCTGCTGATGCAACGAGTCGCGCGTGCCTACAATAATCATCTGGTCTTGCTCCAAGCTCCATAAATACGCGTCCATCGTCCTGGGCGCTGTCCTCACGATCTGTATTCTGGGGTCGGCCGCTGGCGCTGCCGAGCACGCTCGTGCCGCCCGGCCGCTGTGTATCGTTCTGGGAAGCCCGAGCACCCAAACTGAGCAGTTGCAGCCGGCATTAACCTCACGGTATCCCGCCGCGGCGGTCGTCACAACCGCCTCAATGTGCCCGGATGGAGCCCAACTGACGCTCAGCGTGGGGCCTGCGGCACTACGCGACGTGACGCTAAGCGCTGCGCATTACCCGACGATTTCTTTGTTCGTGACGCGTGAGGAGTATCGGAACATCGTCGGAACGCACACCGACATCAGCGCTGTTTATGCCGAGGTTAGCCCTAACGTCCAGCTCCAGTTAGTCAAACAGCTCTATCAGCGGCCTGTGCGTGTCGCCGTGATGTTGAGCGAAGAGACGGACGACCTGCGCGGGCTCTTTGCTTCTGCGGCCGCGCAGGCTGGGTTGACACTGCAAATCATTCGCGCCACGCGGTCCTCGGACCCGGGACGCGCGGTCGCCACGGCCGGGAATTTTGATGCCCTGGTTATCATTCCAGATCCGAGCGTGCTCTCTGCCATGAGCTTCCGCACCATTCTCGAGGCGACGTACCGCCGCGGCGAGGGCGTCATCGGGTTTTCCGCCGGTCAAGTTGGCGCCGGCACCTTGGCGGCGCCGTTCGCCTCCCTGTCCGACATCCTGGCGCAGTTGGACGAGATGCTGGGCGCTTATCGCACAACGGGCGATTTGCCAGCGCCAACATATCCGCGCTACTGGAGCGTGGCGATCAACGAATCTGTCGCCCACTCCCTTGATCTGGTCGTCACGGACGAAGCGCGGCAAATGGCCTCTCGGCCTAATAGGGCCGATGAGGCCCCGCCCGGCCTACCTTCCCATGCGAGCGGCGATGCGCCGAGGTCGCCATGAAAGTGCGCTCTCCCGGTCTCGACAACATCTGGATCCGGTTTGCGATACCGGTCGTGATTGCTTCCTCAGTCATGCTGGTATTCAGCATCGTCATGCTATCGCACACCTTCCAACGTGATGCGAACGACGATGTGACACAACGCGCGCGTCTCTTGATGATGGCCGTGGAAGCATCGACGCAGTTCGATGTCATGAGTGGCAATCGCGAGCAGCTACAGCGCACGATCGAGCATGCCATGCGCGAGGAGCCAATCGTTGCTCGGATACAGATATTCGACGAACGCCACCAGATCATGGCGTCCGCATCAGCGGAAAATGCGGAGCAAGCGGTGGCCCAGTTCAGCACCCCCATCCGTACTGAATTATCCACCGTAGATCTCTTCAATTCCGACACCGAGCCTCATATAGGCGACGCGCCGCCGTCGCACGCTTCCGCTGCCGCCGGTCGAGTGATCGGGTTTGTCGAGGTACGCGTGCGCTCGAAGCCGATCATTGCGGCCCGTATGCGCGGCTCGTTGTACGGCATCGTGTTGACGCTTCTGGCTGGCTTCGTCAGCGTGGCCGTCGGTCTGGCAGTGGGAGTGCGATTCCGCCAGCAACTGCGCACGCTCATTCACGCACTTCGCCAAATTGGTAGCGGAGACTTGTCGGTGGAGTTGCCAGGTAAATCGCCGGGAGAGATCGGGGCGATGGAGCGCACGATTAACCAGATGGCGCGCGAACTGGATCACACACGCGGGGAACTGGAAGCTCGCGTCCGAGAACGAACCGACGAACTTCAGAAAGCCATCGAGCGACTTGCCGCGAGCGACCAGCAGCGCCAGAGGCTGATCGCGGGGCAGACCGCGATGCTCGAGGAGGAGCGGCGACGTATCTCCGTGGAGATGCACGACCATATCAACAGCAACCTGGCACTCATTCAGCTGCTGTCCAATGACTTACAGGAGCAGTCCCAGCGTTTAGTCGATGCGCACGTCGCGCCCGTTGAGGGTGCGCGCATGCTTGAAGCAGCTACGCGAATCGGCGATATGACACAAAAGCTCTACTCCACCGCTCGAGGAATCGTACGCACGCTACGGCCAGAAAGCCTGGATGTCCTGGGGTTGCCGCGCACTGTTGAGGAGCTGATTCACCAATTCAACGCCGCTGGGGGCCATTGCCTCGTGCAGTTCACGGAAAGTCCGAATATTCCGCCGCTAAGGGGACCAGTGGCTGTTACTGCGTACCGCGTGATTCAGGAGGCTCTATCCAACATAGTCAAGCACGCAAACGCCGTGCAAGCGGACGTCTCGTTGCTCATGAACAGCGAAGTGAGGGAGCTACAATTAGTGGTCACGGATAATGGCTGCGGATTTGATACCCGAAATATCGGCGCTGCCGGCATTGGGTTGGCGAGCATGCGTGAGCGCGTGGAGGGTGCCGGCGGACAAATGCTGATTCGTTCGGGCCGAACGGGCACGACGATCGAAGTGACCCTGCCTCTGAGCGATGCCGAGCCAACTACTAACCCTCGGTGAGTGATTGGTGCCATTTTTCCCACGGATCTGGTAGCTACAGACTCCAGCGCAGGAAAGCTACCCGCCGGAGTTCCAAAACACTGAGTAATGCATTGGATAGCTCAATCCGAGAAATCGTGCTGGCCTCACTGGACCCGCATCGTATCAGTGCCATTTCGGTTCCCGCTGATGCGACATCGGTCCTACGTCGATCCGAGCGCCCCTAGCTCCGCACTTCACGCAGCGTAGGCGCTTGCTCAGAGCCTCCAGCGTGCATTCCCAGCCGACCCTGGACGCGAGATTGGCGGGATCGACGATGCGTTTATTCCCACAGCTCAGGCAGCCGATGTGGAGCAGGTAGTTGCCGAACTCATCGCAAAGCTTCACCACGTGGAGTTGACGACGCATACTGATTATTGCCCGGGTCGTTTATCGGATCGACCGGGTGGCATCCGGAAGCGCCTTTCCTCTTTGATCACGGCGTCGGCTTAGGAGATACGAAGCTAGAAAGGCCCGACTATCGCCGTGGATTACTCAGTGCGTGGAAGTAAACATCCACAATCTTTGGCCAGGACTCGCGGAAGCCTCGTGCACACATCTTAAATCACGAACAGCGAATTTTGAGCCGTATCTTCAGGCCGCGCGGTCATCGCCCGCTCCTTTTCCATCAATCGCGCGTCGTTGTTTTTGGGGCTGTTGACGCGATGGCTCACCGGATACGCAAGCAGAAGCTCATCAGGATATTGCTTCAGGACCGAGAACGCTTGCTCGGCACTGCTGCCCAGCCATATTACGCAATCTTCGCGCGTCAGCATTGCGGGTTCGCGTTTCTTAGCGTTGTGGATCTGAGCCATCAGTGGGGAGGCGGGCAATGTGACGATTGCGAAGCTGTGCGTGACCGTACCATCGGCGGTCTTGGATGCGTCCCACAGTCCGGCGAAGGCAAAGGATTGTTGGTCCTGTGGGCGCACGAGGTGGGGCTGCTTCGTTTTACCATCACTCAGAACGTGCCACTCGTAGAAGCCCGAGGCCAGAACGAGGCAACGCTGACTCCGCTTCCAGGGACCACGCCAGCTCGGAGCCTGCGTCAGGTTTTCAATTCGTGCGTTGATGGTGCTGTACTTCGGTGGCTCGCCATGTGCGAAGTGCGGCACGAGACCAAATCGCATGAGCTCACACACATGACCGTCGGGCGTGTCCAGCACGACAGGTGCAAGCTGCGTCGGTGCAATATTGTAGCTACCGGCCCATTGGGGCCAGCGGATGATATTAAGAAACAGTTCGCGCTCTAACGCGCGTTGATCCTTTGTGAGATACCGGCCGCACATACAACCTCAGCTTATCTACTATTAGCAGGTTTACCCGAGCCGTCACGCCTTCCGCTCGGGCTATTCCGCACGCTGAACTGCCTACACGAAACGAACATCACACCGCGCTCACAGCAGGTGAAGCATGCGGTTTTGTAATAGCCGCTTCCCCTCGGGACCACGACTTCCTCGAATTGACTCCCGCGCAGATTCTGCGTTGGAAGCGCCCTGCTCCAGATACTGTATATCTGACCAGTATGTGTCAAGTTTGAGTATGAAGTAGGCTTAGGCTTCTTTGAGACATATCCTTAATT
>DATMRM010000004.1:0-5379 GCA_035566155.1 Steroidobacteraceae bacterium
TGCCGGGGTTGGCGAAGTTGGACTGGCCCTCATCCTGCGAGGAGCGCAGGTTGTTCAGGATGTTGTTGCCACCGGCCAATGCCACACCGCCCCCGCCCACCAGCGGCACGGCCTGACGGATCCAGTAACTGGAGTCCGCGCCCGCGAACTGCGGATTGTCGCGAATCGCATCGAATCCGGTTTCGTTCTTGCTGTACGGGTTGCGGTCGCCGCTGCCGTAGAGAAATGACAGCCGCGGCCGGATCCAGTCGAAGTCATGTGACAGCTCCAGGGCGAAGAACTGCGCGTTGATGCGCTCGTTCTGAGCAATGAAGCTGCCCTGCCGGTCGGTGCCGAGCGCCCAGTAGAAGGAGGTCGTGACGGTCCACGAGCCGAAGTGACCGTCGCCGTTGTAGCCGAGGTAGATCACGTCGTAGTCGCGCGCGCGCTCCAGTCCCAGCGCCGCGGGCCGCACGATGAAACCATCGGTATTGAAGTGAACCTCATCGCCTTCGCGGTCGCGGTTGTAGACCACCGTCACCTGCGAGGTGAAGCCCTGGACCGGGTTGTCCTGCGAGTACAGGTTGAACAGGAACACATCGTCTTTGCGCAGCGGTGCGCCGATATCGTTCAGTCCGCTGTTGGTGTCCTTCTCGATCAACCGGAAGTAGGCGATGTTGTACTGATAGAGGTTGTTGTTGCGGGTGCCGAACAGCCGCACACCGAGCTGATCGTCCTGAAACAGGAAGCCGCGAAAGTCGGTCGAAAACGGTTGAATGCCGACGCGGATGCTGTCGAAGTCGAACTTCTCGGATACCTCGCGCAGGCGCATCTCCGCGAACGCCGCCTGCAGCCCGGTGAAGTGATCACTGCGGTTGGTGCCCTGACGCGGGTCGATGTTGACGGCGGTCAGATCCTCGGTCTTCAGGTAGTTGTAATTGAAGACCCCGGTGACCTTGAATTGATAGTCCGGTGGCTTGAACACGGTGTCGCCGCGAAAGAGCGTGAGATCCGCCTCGGCGCTCTGCGAGAACACCTGCTGGCGCGTGCCGCCGAACACGCCGTTGACACCGGCGTTGGCCGTGGAGACCCCGCCCACGGGGGTCACCACATTCTGGATCTGGTACACCGTATCGGAGATCAGCCCCAGATCGAAGAACCAGTTGCCGCCGAACACCGGCTTGTCGGCCTTGAGGGTGTTCTGGTTGTACGGGTCGAAGTAGTTCTTTGGATACCCGAGTGCATCGACGATGCGCCAGCGATCCGGCACCGCGACACTCTGCGGGAAGTCCTGCATCGCCGGCCGGGGCACCGGGGAGACCACGCTCGGGGTGACTTCCGCGGCGACTGTCTCGCCGGCATTCGCGCCGTTGCTGCCGGGGGCCGGCTGGCTGGTCGGCGCTCCGACGCCCGGCTGCACGGTCCGGGTTCCGGGGGGCGGGCAGGGTACTTCGACGTAGCCCGGGCGGCGGCGCGTCACGATGCGACCGGCGTCATCGCGGTAGCAGGTTTGCGGCGGGCTCTGGGGCTGGGCTGCCTGCGTCGGGGCACTCTGCTGCGCCTGTGAAGGCAAGGCATACGACAGCAGGCCGCCGAGCAGCACCGCGGCGGTTGCCGCGCTGCTGATCCCCGTTGAGGCCGCGATGGCCGCTGCAGTTGACCGTCCTGGACACTGGCTCATTCGCGACGAGCCTCCCTATCTTCGGCGATTATTAATTTTGGGTGGTACGTATGGCAACTAATACATTGCAGCTGGACCTTATCGCGTTCCGAATCCGGCGTGTGGCATTCGAGGCACTTCGGCAGATCCGGAATCATCACGACCGTGCTTGAGTCTGTCGTGACCGCACTATGGCATGCAAGACAGGCCTCGTCGCCGGCCTTGCCTTTCTGCACTTCATGGCTGCGATGGCTGAAGTGCGCATCCGGGAAGTAATCGAACGTCAGTCGTATCGGGGTGACCTGATAGCGCTCGAGGATGTCGGCGGCCTTGGTGTCCAGCACGACATGACAGCTCACGCAGCCGCGGCGGGTGAACTGGTTGTCGATCTGCGCGCGCGCCTTCTGCATCGCGCAGTCAAAGGTGGCCGCCCGGCAGATCTGGCTGGTGTCCTCATAGTCCACGCTGGCCTGATCCGGCAGACGCCGGCGCTGGAAGGGCGGCGCGCTGGGCGGGTGCGGGTCCACCACCTGGCGTGCGTAGAAGTCCTCGATGAGCATCATGGCATCCCGGGGCTTGCCATGCGGCAGGGAGCGCTTGGGAGCCGAGGGGTCGAACGTCAGTTCATGGCAGGTGATGCAGGAGCGCAGCATCGTGACCGGAATGAAGTGCTCGCCATCGGCGCCGAGCGTATGGCAGTCGGCGCAGGTCAGCGGTGCGCTGTCGCCCGGTCGGCGGACCCGGCTCGGCTCCAGGTGCTGGGCATGGGAGAACTTCAGGTTGGACTGCTCGGCCGCCTGGGCGATCGGCGCTCGTACCGTGGACCATTTCAGTTCGGCCACGGTTCCCGGCGCGCTGAAGGCAGGCTTCAGCAGATCCACCGTGAAGGCCGGGTGCTCGCTGCGGGAGAACCCGGTGACCGCCGTGACCTTGATTGGGCCAAAGCTGCGTTCCGAGGAGGCGTGACAATCGGTACACAGCGCGTTACTGCGGATGATCACATTGGCGGAACTCGGGTTGTGCTCTTCGTGACACTGGGCGCAGGGCTGCTGCGGGCCGAGCTTGGTCTGTGCCAGGTGCGCCGGAATCACGTGATCGCCGACGCTCTTGTGGCACTCGCGGCAGGCACTGTCGCGCACATGCACGAACAGGGTTTCGTGGCAGCCGTCGCAGCGCTGCCCGGTCGCCAGCTGGTGCGCGGGCGATAGCGGTCCGGCGGTCCAGAAGGTGTCGTCCGGGATGCCGGCCGGCGTGCCGCCGCCGCCGCGATGCAGATAGATGGAGGCGAGCGGCATCAGGAATGCGCCGAGCAGTGCCAGCAGCAGCAGGCCCCATGCCGCACGGCGCTTGGTCAGCCAGGTCTCGGACAGATCGGTGCGGAAGGCGCGCTCGAAACTGCTGGCACTGACGTTCGGATCGGGCCGGATCTCCAGTGCCAGCTCGAACCCCATCGGCGGCTCCACCAGCTGCAGTTGATGGCCCGCGATCTCCAGCTTGTCGCCCAGCTTCAGCGTCGAGGTGCTGACTGGCTTACCGTTGAGCTGTACCCGGCGTCCCGCGCGGCAGGTCAGGGTCACGGTGCCGCCGCTACTGCGGATGAGGGCATGCTGCGCGCCGACGGCCTCGCCCAGCAGCTGAATGCTGCAGTTTGCGGAACTGCCGATCGTCAGCGCATCGGCCGACAGCTCGGTGTCGTGATACTCAACCAGACCGTCCGGCCCGTCCTTGAGTTGCCGGAGTAGGGCGTCCATCGCTTACCAGTACATGAAAGTGGTGAGAATGTGCGCGATCAGCGCGGCCAGCAGCGCGAAGGTGAGCGGCACGTGCACGTACAGCCACAGCCGCAGCCATCCCTGCACCCGGATGTCGCGCCGGATGCGTCGCAGCACCGCCTGACGGCGGCTCAGGACCGCGACCAGAGCCTGAAGCGTTGCCGGCTCGCCGCGCTTGGAGGTGCGTGACACCCGGTTGGCGACGAATTCGACCACCGCCTGCTGATCCACGTTGCTCGCCAGTCTGGAGCCGGTGCCCTCACGCTCGGTGCGCAGAAACCAGGAGCGGTCGATACTGAAGAGCTGCGCATAGACGCCACCGCCGATGGTGGTGCGCTCGATGCTGCTCTTGACCGCAACGCTGACCGCCGGATCGCAGGCCTGTGCCAGATCGCGACCCTTCTTGTCCAGTTCGAACAGCTCGGCGAACAGTTCCGAACGCGGCCGGCCGCCGCTGTTCTGCGCGAGCTGGCGCGGGTTGGCCAGATAGGTATAGACCCCGAAGATGCCGCTGCCGATCACCGCGCACATCAGCACATAGGCCAGCATGTGCACGTTCCAGCCAAACCGCAGCGCGCTGTGGAGCGTGGCGACGAAGATCAGGGCCAGTCCCAGATAGACATGTGCCGAGGTCCAGCCCTGCACCGATCCCAGGCTCGAGGCATAACTGCGTTTGCGGATCCCCAGCATCGTCAGCCACAGGATCAGCAGCGCGCCGATCGTCCCCAGCGTGTAGCCCTGCCAGGTGCCGCCACTGGGCGGGTGATTGCCGCCCTGGGTGTAATAGAGGAGGAAGCAGCCGATGGTCAGTCCCAGTGCCCACCACAGATAGCGCGACGCGCGAAAGCGCAGGATGCCCTCGTGGATCACCGGCGGCGCTCCTCCACCAGATCCGCGTACTGGCTGGGGCTGATGCGCATGGCCGCTCCGGTCGGGCAGGCCTTCACGCAGGCAGGTCCTGTGGGCACGCTCACGCAGGCATCGCACTTGACCGCTTTCTTGCCTTTGGCCTTGGCCGCATCGGTCGGGTGGTAGTGCACCTCCTCACCGACCCCCGGTCCGCGTCCTAGCAGCAGCCACTGCAGCAGGCTCGGCTTCTTCGGCGCCTCATATTCCATGCGGATGACCCCGTAGGGACAGTTCACCTGGCAATTGCCGCAGCCGATGCAGGTGTCATCGATATAGACCTCGCCGGTCGGCGAGCGCTTGATGGCGTTCGGCGGGCAATCCTTCATGCAGTGCGGCTGCTCACAGTGCCGGCAGGAGATCGGAATGTGCACCTGTGCGTAGCTGGCGCCGCGCTTGCGATCCAGCCGCGAGATACCGTGGTGCGTTTCCGCGCAGGCCTTCTCGCAATTGTCGCAGCCGACGCACAGCGACTCATCGATCACCAGCACGTCGGTGGCCTCCCCCAGGCCCTCATCCATCAGGAAGTTCATCAGCGAACCGGACTCCGGGCGCACCTCCATGCGCGCGTTCTCGGTGACACGCTCACTGGCGGCCCGCTGCAACGGATCGATCAGCGCGTCGCGGCGCTGTGTGAGCTGCAGGAATTCCGCCCGGCGTACCTCGATCATTTCCAGCGCCAGGGTCGCGCGCGCGGTCTCGCGGCGCACCGGGTCACCCATCAGCGCCATCTCACCGAGCAGCTGCCCGGCCGCGATCTGCGCCACCAGCAGCTCCCTGCCCTCGCGCAGGCGAGTCTGCGTCACGGCCCCCGAGCGCACGATGAACAGGCTGTCGGCCGTACTGCCTTCCTTGTAGATGATTTCGCCCGCCTTGAAGCGGCGCACGCTCACCTTGGTGCCGATCTCGCGCAGGTCGCGCAGCGGGGCGCGCGGGGCAAACTGACTCTTGAGCTCGCGCACCACGAAGATCCAGTCGATGCCGTTGCGCACTTCGGCGTTGGAATTCATCAGTTTCAGCATCGTGCGGCGGGGCGTCTCCACCAGCACACAGCCGGCCCCG
>DATMRM010000005.1:0-8069 GCA_035566155.1 Steroidobacteraceae bacterium
GGCTTAGCTGTTCGACACTCACATCGCCGGGCAACGGCAGCGTGTCGAGACCCGTCCCGCATACCGCGGAATAGGCGAGCAGATCGTCGGCGTGATAGCTGCCCTCGGCCCAGCGCTGCGCGAGCCGCTTATCCTCCATCACAGGTACCATCAGGCCCGAATAGCCGATCTGCTTCACCGCGACCGCCTTCACCGCGCTGGTAATCGCCAGTGCGGCCGTCAGCGTGCCGCTCGAACCAAACTTCGCGCCGGTATAGGTCTCAATCGCCGCGCCGATCGATACGTCACCGAGCGGCGCGGGCGTCGGGTCCACTCCCATGAAGCTCCAGCCCTTGGCGGCGGCCACGCGCTCGCCGATCGTCTCGGCCACCTTGGCATGCACGGTGAGTTGTCGGGTCAGTTCCGCAACCGAGCCGGGAAAATCGCCGTGAGTGCGCGCGAACACTTCCTGCACGACATTCGCGCCCTCAAGGCCGATCGACAGTTGCTTGCCCGGACCGTCGTGCCACGTGCCCGGGTAGAAGGGTCCATACGCCTTCAGCATTGCCGTGGCGGTGAAATTGAAGTCGCCCTGGCTGTGAACGCTGTGCTCGCTGACGTAATGAACCAGCGCGGCGCTCTCCTGGATGACCTTCCAGTGAATGCCATCCTCATCGGCGATCACCGTGTTGATCTGCAGATTCGGCAGCGTGGAAAGCGCCTTCTCGGCCAGCCGTATGGTGCGCGCATCATCGCTGTCACGCATCATCGCTGGCCCCACACTCGGCAGGAAGCTCTCCTTGACGGACAGATCATCGATGCGTTTGAGAAAGGCCAGCGCCTGCGATTCCGACTGACCCTTGACCAGTTCGGCCAACGGCTGCGTCACGATGCGCAGCGTCTCGGTCTCATAGCCTTGCTTTTCGAACTCGGCCTTGGCCATGCGCAGCACCGCAAGCGCCTCGCTCACCCGTTGATCGAGCGTGGCGGGATCGACCCGCACAAACGATGTGATCGCCCTGACCTTGGGCTTGGTGTAGGCCGGCGCATCGGCAGCGATCGCCGCCTGAGCGGCGAGCCATGCCGCTGTTATAAAGAAGAGTGACCAACGTTGGCGATAGGTTCGAAACATCTCAGCCCCCTGGTGGCGCTACGGCCATCCCGTCGATCAGTACGAACGCGATACGGGCAATGGCCGCTGAGCGGTTGGCCCACGCGTGCAGGGTGCCGCGCTGAATGAGAATGTCCCCCGCACGCATCGTGGTCTCGCCTTCCTCGAGGATCGCGACCAGCTCGCCCTGCAGCAGGATCGCATAATCCACCGTGGCTGTGACATGCATGCCAGGATGACGAGGGTGCATGGCGTTGAGCGCCGCGTCCGGGAACATCGAGGCGAACACTGCGCGCGACTGTCGCTCGCGCTCGTGCGGGTCCGGATCCTCCGGCGGAATATCGATCACGCGAATCACCGTACCCGTCCGGGGTGGCAGTACGCCGCGGTGCTCGACGATGCCGTCCGGCGCATTCACCGGGGCGGGACTTGCGCTGGTGCGCCAGATATTGGCGTTCCGATATCCCGGCCGCTGCGGCATCGTCAGGATCGCCGGCGACGGCCCATCGGCGATGATGCAGGATCGCCCGTCAGCGTTGTGACCGGTCACGATGCGTCGTGGCGGAGGCAGTGGCTGATGCATAGACTGTTCGCTCCCGCGCGATCCGGAAATTGATAAAGGTTGCTGTGCACAAGGGCCGCCGCAGTTTGCGCGCAATTGAGCCTGTCAATCCGGATCTTGACTATGATTCGCGGATGCATTGGCGCATCGCCCGGAGGCTGTCCACACCATGAAACGCATATGGACGATCATCGGCGTCAGAGACGTTCCGGCCAGCTTCAAGTGGTACCAGTCGCTCTTTGGTCAACCTGATACGGCTCCGGGCCATGACCACTGGGGTCAGCTGTGCGATCCGGATGGAACCGTCCTGCTGTGCCTGCATCAGTGGGGCGCGCATGAGCATCCCTCGTTGATGAGTCCGGACCGGGCGCAACCTGGAAACGGGCTGCTCCTGTTTTTCCGTGTCGATGATTTCGACCGGGCACAGGAGCGAGCCCGGGCGCTGGTGTCGCGACTCGACGAGGAGCCTCACCTCAATCCGAGCACTGAGACGCTCGAGTTCTCTTTGCGCGACCCGGATGGATACTATGTCACCATCAGCGCGCTCTGTGCACCGTAGCCTTCAGGCCGCCCGATCCCACGGCATGAGGCTGCCGGCGATCAGCCGCGTGCTGACGTAGCGCCGACCTTCAAAGGGCGCGCCCAGGCCGCTGTGCCAATTCTGCTGGACGGTAATCCGGGAATGGTGGTGGCACTGCACGCTAAGCTGCGCCTGGTGCTGCGCCTCTCGTTCCGAGACGGCAGAATATCCGAGATCGAGACGATTGCGGAACCGGCGCGGCTGAGTCAAATCGAACTCGGGGTTCTCCAAGCCATGCTCATTGACATCGCGCCGGCACTGACCCGTATTCAGTGGCGATGAAACCCGATGGCAATCGCTGCGACCAGACCGATCGTCGTGGGATTGAACAGCAGGCCGGCAATAACAATCAGGGTCCTGGCAGCGGTGCTGATCGGCGGTGCTGGCTCCGCTTTCGCTATCTCCGGAGGCAGCAGCGATCGTTGAACGACCAGCGTTCCTGCTACCTTGTCGTGCAATGATTGACGGCGGCTGGTGAATACCGCCATGACATAGCCGACGCCGAGCGACAGTGCCGACAGGAATTTCGCAAAGAATCGTCCGGTCGCACACCCGAATCCGATCTTCTCACCACTCAGATCGGTCACCTTGATCTTCATCGCGAGCTTGCCGACCGTGCTCTGTCCCGGTGAGGACTCCATCGCTGCGAAGTACAGCCAGGCAGCGACCGGGATCGTCAGAAAAATGAGAGCGTTTTCGCCCGACTCAGTGGTGGCTTTGTGAAGCAGCCGAGTAACGATGGTAAGGACCAAGCCTGAAAAAAAGAAACCGCCAATGGTGATCAGCAGGGTGTCGATGACAAAAGCTGCGAATCGACTCCAGAAGCCGGAGTAAATCGGCCACATCTCAGCGCCCTCCCTTCCGCCGTATGGTAGCTCGGAGGCGAGCAGTGAGATTCGCCTATCGTTTACCGATGGGCGTTATGGAAGCTTCGTCTGGAGGCTAGGGTCGGAATCGAACCGGCGTCCACGGCTTTGCAGGCCGCTGCATGACCACTCTGCCACCTAGCCAATCAAGATCTGAAAAAAACCCTTCCGGCCGCGGGCGCCAAAAAGGGCTTATGTCGCGCATCATTGGAGCGGGAAACGAGGCTCGAACTCGCGACCTCAACCTTGGCAAGGTTGCGCTCTACCAACTGAGCTATTCCCGCGCCTTGGGAAGACCGGAATCTTAAGTCCGCCGACGGGCAAGTCAAGATATTATCCCAAAACCATGGATCTACAGTGTGGAACCTGTGCCGCCGAACTCACTGAAGCCTCGCGCTGCGTGATCTGTCGCTGCATGTGATGAGCGGCAAGAAATCCCTGCACTCGATTGTTCTGGCCGCGGGCGCATCGCGACGTTTCGGTTCTCCGAAACAGCTGGTGCGCTTTGACGGACAGCTATTGGTGCAGCGTGTGATCGCTGCCGCGACGGAGCTCACCGGGCCCGCGGTGACCGTGGTATTGGGGGCGCATGCCGCCGAGATCGCTGGCAATCTGCCTCCGGGCAGCGCGAGCATTCTCATCAATCGCGGCTGGCAGGAAGGCATCGCCAGTTCGATCCGCCTGGCGGTGTCGCGGCTGCCCGGCGCGTGCGACGGCGCGCTGATCATGCTGGCCGATCAGCCGTTGGTCGCTGCAGCGGGCCTGACCCGGCTGGCAGCGGCGTGGCGACGGCAAACCCGCAGCATCATCGCCTCGCGTTATGGCGTGGTCACCGGCGTGCCTGCTATTTTCCCGCGCTGGAGTTTCAACGATCTTGCCGCGCTGCGTGGAGATCAGGGTGCCAGGCTTCTGCTCAGCCGCTACCACGATCATGTGGTGCGACTCGCGCATCCCGAAGCGGCCATCGATATCGACTATCCCGAAGATTTGCTCGAACTGGGTGGCTGAGCCGCCGGAGCTTTCAACCGACCCGCACTTGCTGCACATCGCGCGGCAGGTGTGAGCAGTCATCCCCGCAGGCCGTGGTTTCGATCTGCACGGTCGCATGTTCGATGTTGAGGTTCTCGCGCAGTGCATGCAGCACACCCTTCAGGCTCTGCGTATGGTCTGCGCCCTCGGCAATCACCACATGCAGCGTCAGCATCGGCCGCTCGTCGGTGAGGCACCAGGCGTGCACGTGATGGACCGCGGTGACGGACGGCACCGCCGCCTTGATCTCGCGTTCCACCGCATCCACGTCGAACTGCGCCGGCGAGCCCTCCAGCAGGATATGCGCCGACTCGCGCGTCACCCGATAGCCGCCGCGGACAATCAGGGCCGCCATGACGATTGACAGGATCGGATCGATCGGCGTCCAGTGCGCCAGCAATATCACCAGGCCGGCCAGCACGGCACCCACATTGCCCAGGATGTCGGAGGCCACGTGTAGCAGCGCGCTGCGCACGTTGAGACTGCGGTCACCGCGCGACAGCACCCAATAGCTGAGCAGGTTGGCAAGGACGCCCACACCCGCCACCCCCATCATCACGGAAGCCTGCACCGCGGTCGGGGATAGCAGACGATGCAGCGCCTCGATGATGATCCAGACGGACAGCACCAGCAGCGCCAGGCCGTTGACGAACGCGGCCAGAACCTGCCAACGATGATGGCCGTAGCTCATGACGTCGGTGGCCGGCCGGTTGGCGGCACGCACCGCCCCGTAGCTCATGGCCAGGGCTCCGGCATCGGCCAGCATGTGCGCCGCGTCGGCTACCAGCGCCAGCGAACCGGCAATCCAGCCCCCAATGGCCTCGGCGAGCATGAATCCGGCCGTGATCCACAGGGCCCACAGCAGCGCCGATTCACTCGCGCCCTTGCCGTGATGATGATCGGGGTCGTGCTCGTCATGCCCGTGGTCATGGTCATGGTCATGAGCATGGTCATGAGCATGATCGTGGTCATGTCCGTGATCGTCATGTCCGTGATGAACGGCCGTCATTTGCGCATTAGAGACCCTGTAGCTACTCTAGAGTCAAGTCTGGAGCCCGCTCTTAGGATCAATATGAGAGATGGATTGAGAATCGGAGCATTGGCCGAACGTGCCCAGTGCCAGGCAGAAACCATTCGCTACTACGAGCGGGAGGGACTACTACCCATTCCACCACGCTCGCAAGGCAACTATCGCCTGTACGGCCCCGCTCACATCGAGCGCCTGTCGTTCATCCGGCACTGTCGCTCACTGGACATGACGCTGGATGAGATCCGTACCCTGCTGAATTTCTGCGATGCGCCGATGAGCAATTGCGCGCAGGTCAGCTCAGTGCTGGATCAGCATATTCATCATGTCGCGGACCGCATTTCGCAGCTGCGTCATCTGGAACGCCAGCTCAAGGAGCTGCGCAACCAGTGCGCCAGTCCCGGACACGCGGCCGGCTGTGGCATCCTCAAGGAGATGTCACGCGCCGCGAAGCGGGGTCAGCGCGCGCTGGCCCCGGGCCACGTGCATGGCTCGCATACTCGGTGATAATCCCGTTATATTTTAGATATTTATAACATTATACTAATGTAGGATATAGCCATGGCTCTGGCTGCCAATACCATCCTCGAGCGCAACCGGCTGTTTCGCGGGTTGTCGCCGCAAACGATTCAGCAGATCGCTTCGCTGTCACTGCGCCGCCCCTATTCGATGGGCACCATCATTTTCTCGCAGGGCGATCCGGGCGACGCACTCTATGGGGTCGTGACCGGGAAAGTGCGCATCAGCGCCAGCGCCCCGGATGGGAAGGAAATGTTCCTCAACATCATGGAACCCGGAGACACGTTCGGCGAGATTGCACTGCTGGATGGCAATCCACGCACGGCGACGGCGAGCGCCATGGCGCCGACGGAGTTGCTGGTGATCATGCGCGATCCATTCCTCACGCTCTTGCAGCGCGAGCAGAGCCTGTCCACGCATCTGCTGCGACTGTTGTGCCAGCGCATTCGCTGGACCAGCGGGTTGGCCGAGGATTCGGCGCTGCTGGCACTGCCGGCGCGGCTGGCGCGCCGTGTGCTGAGTCTGGCGAAACTGCACGGCCATCAGGTACTCAACGGCGTGCACCTCGCGATCTCGCAGGAAGAGATTGCGCGTTTCCTGGGAATCTCTCGCCAGGTGGTCAATCAGTACCTGCAGACCTGGAAGGCTCAAGGCTGGGTTGAGCTTGGCCGCGCCAAGCTCACGATCCTGGATGAGCAGGCGCTGCAGCGAACCGCCGAAAGCAGCGATCAGCGCTAGCCGGGATATCTCATACGCGGAGGGTGCATCGGGCCTGTGAGTAGGTAAAAATCCGTTTACCACAACGAGTTAAACCTACCCACAGGAGAGTCCCGATGCAGACAGAGTGTAACGCCGAACAGCTGCAGTTTTCATGTGTTGAGCGCCGCCGGGTGGTGGCTGCGTTCGACGGCGGGACGGTCAGTTCCGATGCCGGGGCACTGCTGCTGGGGCGCGCGGATGAGGCAATTGGTCTGATCGATCGGCTAGCCGGCTGCTTCATCGATGCGCGACGGCCCGATCTGATCGAACACACGGTCAGGACGATGATCGGGCAGCGCGTGTTCGGGATCGCGCTGGGCTATGAGGACCTGAACGATCACGAACAACTGCGCCACGATCCGGTGTTTGGCGCACTGCTAGGCAAGCTTGAGGCGCGTCGATCCGACTGCGCGGCGCTGGCCGGCAAGAGCACGCTCAACCGTCTGGAATTGTACGCACGTGAAGGGGTGGATCCCTATCACAAGATCCGCCCCCGGGGCGAGGCGATCGAGCGCTTGTTCGTGGAGCTGTTCCTGGAGGCTCACCGCCAGCGGCCCGATGAGATTGTGCTGGACCTGGACGCCACGGATGATCCGCTGCACGGGCATCAAGAGGGACGCTTCTTTCACGGCTACTACGATGGCTACTGCTATCTGCCGCTGTACATCTTCTGCGGCGAGCACCTACTGAGTTCCAAACTGCGGCCCGCGAACATCGACGGGGCAGCAGGCGCACGCGAGGAAATTGAGCGCATCGTGGCACAGATCCGCGAGCGCTGGCCGCAGGTAAGGATCATCTTGCGTGCCGACTCGGGCTTCTGTCGCGAGCCGCTGATGAGCTGGTGCGAACAAAACGCTGTGGATTACGTGTTCGGGCTGGCCCGCAACACTCGCCTGGTGCGCTCGATCGGCGCTGAGCTGCATGAGGCGGCGGCTGAGTCGGCGCAAACCTACCGAGCGGCGCGGCGCTTCAAGGAGCTCAGCTACCGCACGCGCCGCAGCTGGAGCCGTGCACGACGCGTGGTGGCCAAGGCCGAGCAGACCGGGGACAAGGCCAACCCGCGCTTCATCGTCACTTCGCTGTCGATGCATGACTGGCCGATGCGCGAGCTGTACGAAGAGCTCTACTGCGCGCGCGGTGAGATGGAAAATCGCATCAAGGAAGCGCAGCTCAACCTCTTTGCCGATCGATTGTCCACCGAGAGCTTTCGCGCCAATCAGTTGCGTCTATGGCTGTCCTCGGCAGCCTATGTGCTCATGCATGCGCTGCGCCGCATCGGATTGGCTGGCACCAGCCTGGCGCGCGCTTGCGCCAACACGATCCGACTGCGTGTGCTCAAAATTGGCGCGGTAGTGACGCTGAGCGTACGACGGGTGAAACTGGCGATGAGTGGGGCCTGTCCGAATCAGCGCGAGTTCATCGCCGCCTTCCATGCCCTGAGCGCTGCGGCACGCTAAGCCGCACCCACGAACCAGACTCCCACGCTCTCAATCGTCCAACCGCCCTCTCGAAGAGCGGCGCATCGGCGTCTCTGAAAACCGTCCAAATCCGCCCTCGCGCACTCCCGTGCCCACTCCGCCGTCTCCGCCCGGATCAGGCTGCAATATCAGCGAGGGGTATGAGATATCCCGGCTAGC
>DATMRM010000006.1:0-4852 GCA_035566155.1 Steroidobacteraceae bacterium
CAGCAGGTCATCGTCCGCACACACCTGTGCCTGCCGTGCCAGATCCATCGCCCGTGCGATCAGCTGATGCGCGCGTACCGGGCGAATGTCGTCAGGAATACGCGGCCCTTCGCAGCAGTAGGCCACTGGCAGCTTGCAGCGCGCCAGCGACGACAGCACCCCTCCGAGGCTCACCGCCTCATCGACGCGCGTCAGCACACAGCAGGTCGCGACGCCATTGAAACCGATTACCGCCTCATCGACCACGCCGCCCTGCGCGCTGGCCGGCAGTGTCAGCATGATCTGTAAGGCACGGCATTTGTCGCGCCAGCGTCGGTAGCGCGCAACGGCCTCGCTGTCGCGACTCACGATCCCGGGGGTGTCGATCAGAATCATCCGATCCGGCAACGCTGCGATGCGCGCCGCGACTTCATCCAGACTGCTCACTGACTCGACGCGCACACCGAGCAGGCGCCCGAGACTGCGCAACTGCTCGTGCGCACCCAGTCGCTCGTCGTCAGCCGAGATCACGATCAGATTGGCGGCGTCCTGTTCGAGCACGTAGCGAGCCGCAAGTTTCGACAGTGTCGTGGTCTTGCCGGAGCCGGTCGGTCCGATCAGCGCGATCGCGCCACTGCGCTCGTGCGGCGGCGGACACACCTTCAGCCGCCTCGACAGCAGCGCGTAGGGCAGACGTTGAGCCTGGTCGGCGCGCACGGATGCTGGCATTTCCTCGACAATCTCCATCGCCAACGCTCGTTCCAGCCCCAGATTGGCCAGATCGGTCAAGGCACGCGCCTTCAAGGGCTCGCGCCGCGTAAAATCATTCCACGCCAGTGCCGCGAGCTGCTGTTCCAGCAGCCCGCGCAGGCTCTTGAGTTCTTCACCCACCGACGAACTGAGCTCCGCAGCATCCGTAGCGCGTGCCGCGCGGCTCAACTCCTCGTGCTCGTCCGCAGCCTGATTTGCCGGGCGCAGCGCATTGGCGGCGACCTGCTGAGCCTCGCGCTGCAGTTCGCTGAGTGCGACGCGTTCGAGTTGCTTGAGCGCGGCCTCCTCGGCCAGCGTTCCCTGGCCGGCGGCCAGCTCGAGGTCCACCGCCGCGCAGACTTCGACCCCGTTGCTGGTAGGCCGGCTGCTCAGGATGACCGCATCGGGCCCCTGCTCTTCGCGAATGGCGCGGAGTGCACTGCGCATATCCGCCGCCACATATCGCTTCATTTTCATGCGCGCTGTCTCTCCATCTCGACGTTAACGACCGACCGCCGCGACCAGGCGTACCCGCCGGTTGTCGGGAATTTCATTCCATGCCAGTACATGCAGATTCGGCACGGTGGCACGCGTGAAGCGCGCCAGCGTGTTACGCAACTGCGGCGCGACCATCAGCACCGACGGATCGCCTGCCGCTTCCAGGCGTCGTGCCGACTCGGCCAGTCGCGCCTGCAGGCGTTCCGCCAGCCCGGGTTCGATCGCCGCACTGCCGCCAGCGCCCTGACCCTGCAGCGAGCCCTGCAGCAGTTGTTCGACATCCGGTTCGAGCGTGATCACGGGCAGCTCCGCTGCTCCGCCCACGATGTCCTGAACAATCTGACGGCCCAGCGCGATGCGCACCTGTGCGCTCAGAACGCCGGCGTCCTGCGAGCGCGGAGCGTGCTCAGCGAGTGTTTCAACGATCGCTCGCAGATTGCGAATCGGTACCCGCTCGGCCAGCAGACCCTGCAGCACCCGCACCACGACGCTCAGCGGCAACGCCTTCGGCACCAGATCCTCCACCAGGCGCGGCGCCGTCTTCGCCAGCCCATTGAGCAGCTGCTGCACTTCCTCATGACCGAGCAGCTCGTGGGCGTGAGTCTGAATGACATGACTGAGATGCGTCGCGACGACCGTGCTGGCGTCAACGACGGTGTAGCCGAGGGTCTGCGCGTGTTCGCGCTTGGAAGGCTCGATCCAGATGGCCTCCATGCCGAACGCTGGATCGCGCGTCTCGATTCCCGGCGGCTTACCGAACACCCTGCCAGGATTGATCGCCAGCTCGCGGTCCGGATGCACAATGCCATCGGCAATGGCGACGCCCGCCAGACTGATGCGATAAGCGTTCGGCTGCAGTTCCAGGTTGTCGCGAATGTGCACCGACTGCACCAGGAACCCGAGTTCCTGCGACAGCTTGCGGCGCACGCCACGGATGCGTGCGAGCAGTTCGCCGCCCTGCGCTTTGTCCACCAGGCGCACCAGACGGAAGCCGACCTCAAGGCCAATCTGATCGACCGGCTGCACGTCCTCCCACGACAACTCCTTGTGCTCCGGATTGACCACCGGCGGCGGCGGTGCGGCGGCGGCTGGAGCCTGCGCGGCCCGCTTCGCCCGGCGATTCAGGAGCCAGGCTCCAGTGCCGCAGGCGGCGCCGAATAACAGAAATGCGAGATTCGGCATACCAGGGATCAGACCCATCACGCCGAGCAGACTGGCTGCGACCGCCAGACTCTTGGGCTGGCGGAACAACTGCTTGCTCAGCTCGCCGCCCAGGTCCTGCGCACGAGACATGCGCGTCACGATGATGGCGACACCGGTGGACAGCAGCAGCGCCGGAATCTGCGCCACCAGGCCGTCGCCGATCGTCAGCAGCGTGTAGATACGCGCCGCGTCGGTGAACCCCATGCCGTGACTGAGCGTGCCGATCGCCAGGCCGCCGACGATGTTGATCACCAGAATGAGGATGCCGGCGGTGGCGTCGCCGCGCACGAACTTGCTGGCACCGTCCATCGCACCGTAGAAGTCCGCTTCCGAGCGCACCTCGGCGCGACGCACCCGCGCCTCATCCTGGTTGATCAGTCCGGCATTCAGGTCGGCATCGATCGCCATCTGCTTGCCGGGCATCGCATCCAACGTGAACCGCGCGCTGACTTCCGAGATGCGCCCGGCACCTTTGGTGACCACGACGAAATTGATGATCGTGAGAATGGCGAACACGACGATGCCGACGGCGTAATTGCCGCCGACGACGAACTGTCCGAAGGCCTCGATCACGTGACCGGCGGCAGCGGTGCCTTCGTTGCCGTGCAGAAGCACCACGCGGGTCGAGGCGACGTTGAGTGCCAGGCGCAGCAACGTCGCCAGCAACAACACTGTCGGGAAGATGCCGAAGTCCAGCGGGCGCGCAACATTGACCACGGCCATGACCACCAGCACCGACAGCGCGATATTGAACGTGAAGAGCACATCCAGCGCCAACGGTGGCAGCGGCAAGACGACCATCGCCAGTACGGCCAGCAGCAATAGCGGGGCGCCAGCACCCCGCTGTAGCATTCTGACTAGTCCAGGCGAGCCTGCCGCGTTGGCAGCAGAAGCGTTCATCGCGAGTTCAGCCATAGCTTGAAGAGGAGCAAATCTTGTGCCGCTCGGCAGCGACAATTTAACGACGCATCAGGGGCTTAAGTAACGCGACGTGCGTCACACAATTGGGACACTAATCGCCCTGTTCGGGCAGCTCGATGCTCGGTGGAACAGGGCTCGGCTCGCCTCGACCGCGCGCCGTACGTAGCTGGTACACGTAGACCAAAATTTTGGCGACCGCGGCGTACAGACGTGCCGGAATTTCGTCGCCAAGCTCGCAGCTCGCGTGCAGTGCGCGCGCCAGCGGCGGGGCCTCGACCAGCGCTACGTTGTGCTCGGCCGCGATTTCGCGGATGCGAGCGGCGACCAGGTCGCGGCCCTTGGCCACCACGATCGGCGCGCGCATGCGCGATTCGTCATATTGCAGCGCTACCGCAAAGTGCGTCGGGTTGGTGATCACCACGCTTGCTTTGGGCACCTGCTGCATCATGCGTTTGCGCGCCATGGCCTGCTGCGTGCGCCGAACGCGGCTCTTGATCTCAGGCGAGCCTTCCGTCTCTTTGTGCTCTTCGCGGATCTCCTGCCGCGTCATGCGCATCTGCTTGTTGAATTGCCAGAGGGCGAGCGGCACATCGACCATCGCGATCGCAGCGAGTGCTCCGCCGAGCGCAATCAATGCAGTACCGGCAAGCAACACCGCGTGAGCCACGGCAGCGCCGGTCGGCTCAAGCTCGAGTTGATTGAAACTGTGGAACTGCTTCCACAACAGCGCCACCGCGACGATCGCCACCACGATGAAGCGCGCCAGCGCCTTGCTAAGTTCGATCAGCCCGCGAACCGAGAACACGCGACCCAGTCCGGCAGCGGGATTGAGGCGCCCGAAATCAGGCACCAGGGCCTCGCCACTGAAGGTCCAGCCGCCGATCGCGAGCGGCGCCAGTACCGCGGCGGCCAGCAGCAGGCACAGCAGCGGCGCCATCGCCAGTGCGCCCTGCAGCGCACTGCGCTCGAACTGATGCAACATCCAGCCATTGTCCAGCGCAGCATCACGCGTGAAGGTAAGGCTCTCGCGCATGAGCGAGACCATGTTGCCGCCGAACTGCGAGCCGAGCGTGCGCAGCCCGAGGCCGCCGGCCAGCACCACCGCCGCTGCACTCAGATCGCGCGAGCGTGGCACCTGCCCTTTGGCGCGAGCGTCGTCTAACCGCTTTTGCGTCGGACTTTCTGTCCGTTCACTGTCATTGACGTCCTCTGCCATGACCTACGCTCCCAATCCCGCGCCGGTCAGCGCCTGCATGAACTGAAACGAGGACTTCATGAGTTCGACGAAGCCTGACTGCATGCTGGGTAAGCCAAAGAACAGCACGACCAATCCAAAGATCAAGGTAACCGGTAGACCGATCGCGAACATATTGAGCGCAGGCGCGGCGCGGCTCACCGCGCCGAAGGCCAGATTCACCACCAGCAGCGCGGTCATCGCGGGCAGTGCAACCTTCAGGGCACCCACGAACAGTTGATCGCCCCACTCGGCCATCGAGCGCAT
>DATMRM010000007.1:0-2475 GCA_035566155.1 Steroidobacteraceae bacterium
TGCGGCACCCCGCTACACGATCGCTGGCGGCGTCCTGTACAAGACGGCACATTGGAAATTCTCGCTAATCGACAAGACGGTGGGCCCTCAGTTTGAAACCGCCGACAATTCACGGCACTACGAGCTGGGCTCCTACAGCAACGTCGATGCCAATGCCGGCGTCACCATCGGTCCGGTGGAACTGTCTGCGACCGTCAGCAACCTGCTCAATAGTCGCAAGGTATTGTCAATCACCCAAAACGATACGACCTATCAGACCAACCAGTTGCAGAGCCTGGACCAGTATTTCTTCCAACCCACGCGCAGTGTCATGGTGACACTGAAAGCGAGGTTCTGATCGCCGCAGGGGGCAGACTGCATGCGAATCGTGCGCCGCCGTATACCGGCACAGCTCATGAGCGCAGCTCTGGCCGGCTTGTTGCTGGACGGCTGTTCTTCGCCCAGACCGACGTCCACAGACGCCTCACCTGCGACGTCGACCGGCCTCAATGTGGTTTCTGATGCTGAACTTCATCGGCCAACGCGCTTTATTGTGTACGGCGACATGCGCTTCACGGCTAGGAGCGAGACGCAAGCCAGCCGGCCTGCGCCGCGCGAAGCGCTGGTGGCGCGGATTGCCGTCGAGCGCCCGGATGCGTTGTTCTTGACCGGCGATGTCCCCTGGCACGGCGGCAATGAGGACGACTATGCCGTCTACCGACAGGAGACCACGCAGTGGCGATCGGAACAGCTGCGCGTATATCCGGTGCTCGGAAATCATGAGTTTCAGCGCTGCGCGGAAGAGGACTGTCTCGCGAACTGGTGGAAAGCGTTCCCGCAATTTCGCGCGCGCCGCTGGTACGCGGTCGCGCTGGGCAGTCAACTGCGATTTCTCGCCCTCGACAGCAACGGTTCGCTCCTGCCCGGGAGCGAGCAGGCGCAGTGGCTGCAGGACCAGATCCAGGCACTACCTGCGAGCGTACGCTTTGTGTTCATCCTGTTGCACCATCCGCTGATGACCGACGGTCACGAGGGGGTACGCGCAAACGAGGCGGCCCTGGCCGCTCAATTGGCGGCCGTGGCACCGCACGCGCCAGCGCGTTTTGTCGTCTGTACCGCACATGTACACAATTACGAGCGTTTTGAGCGCGATGGCGTGGTATTCCTGGTGTCCGGTGGCGGTGGTGCGAAGCCCACACCCATCACGCGCTCAAGCGCCGATCGTTATCGGAAGGATGACTTTCCAAACTTTCATTACATTCGCTTCGAGCTAACCTCGCGCGGACTTCGGGGCGAGATGGTGCGGCTATCGGATGCCGAATCGACGAATCTGGTCACGTGGGCGGTCAATGATCGATTCGAAATCGACCAGTTTCGTACCACCAGGACAATCGATTAGACTGATGTCGATGATTTTTTATTGCTGCGACCTCTGCTCTTTAGCTAGCGACCAGTTGCCGATCACATACAAGAGCCCATTGCTGTCTCGGCGGCTGCCTTCGAACTGAGGATAAGTTTGGTGCGTCGGGTTGCAAGAACGCCGACAAGCTTCTTGATGCGCGCGGTGCGCTCCGACTCCGCACTCTGTCTTACTTCACCTTAAACGGAGAGTATTCGTGCGGCGCGCAGCGGTGCATTTCGCGTACCGACGGCGGGTATTTCCCGCCGAGATCGGTGATACCGTAATGCCGACCCAGCTCTGCACCAATGAGCGTCTTGCCGCTGACCTCCACAAGCTTGGTATCTTTGAACAGAGCCCAGATCACATGGCCGGTGAATTCGGTCGATTCGAGCGTGCCTTCCAGGTGCCTGAACTTATTGGGTGCCGCCTGCATCAGCTGCACCAGCCGTTCCGACATCAACGATCCCATCCAGATCGAAACCGCAGCCACATTCACGCCTGCGTCCTTGAAGTCCACCGCCATATCGAAAGCCATCTTGTCTACGCCGGCCTTATGTGCGCCATAAGCAGGACCAAGACAGTAGTAAACCGAGCCAGGTGCTGAGGTAAATACAATCAGTCCGCTGCCTTGCTTTACCATCGTCGGTGCGACAAGCCAGCTGGCGGCGAACCCACTACGCACGCCGACATTAATCATATTGCCGATCTCGAGCGGTTTCTCCCAAAAGTTGCCCGGGCCGGGCAAGCGATCGTGAATCGCGCAGGCGTTGTTCACGAGAATGTCGATCCGTCCCTGCTCGCGCGTGACCTGCCCGATCATGGCCTTGACCTGCGCATCGTCGGCGTGATCGCAGCGCACGGCGATGCCTTTGCCACCCGCCTTCGTCACCGCCTCGGCCGTCGCATAGATCGTGCCCGGCATCGAGGCATCTCCTTCTCGTTGCGAACGACCGGTGACATAGACAACGCAGCCATGAGAACCGAGCGCTATCGCAATGCCTTTTCCGGCGCCGCGACTGGCGCCTGTGACAATTGCCACGGGTGGCGAATGAGTCATTGAGCATTTCCTGGTTACGGCAGTCTGAATGCAGGAC
>DATMRM010000008.1:0-9617 GCA_035566155.1 Steroidobacteraceae bacterium
GCGCGGCGGCGTGGCTGCTGCCGAGGCTCTGATAGTCGGTGCTCAGATTCACCCCGCCGATGATCGCCAGTTCGCTGTCGGCCACCAGGATCTTGCGGTGATCGCGGCTGTTGAGCGACGAAAACGGCGACATCGGACTGAAAGGATTGAACGGCTGAACGTGAATTCCGGCGCCGCTGAGCTGCTCGAAGAACTCCTTCGGTGTGGACAGCGAGCCGAGCGTGTCGTACAGCACGTCGATCTGCACTCCCTGCTGCTGACGCTGGATCAGCAGATCACTCAGCCGCTCGCCGTTGCATTCCACGTCCTCGAGGATGTAGTACTCGAGATACAGGTAGTGCTGCGCCTGGTGAATGGCCTCGAAGGTGGCGGCGAAGGTATCCGGTCCGTCGCGCAGCGGAGTCACGCGGTTCCCGGTGTAGAGCGGGCGTCCCGAGAGGGTCTGCTCGATCGCGAGATGGCGCTGCATCGCGTCCGCATCAGGGGACTGCGCCGCGATGCGCTTGAGCAGCGCATCGGTCTCGCGCGTGGACAGTCGGCCGCGCGCGTCGTGCACCGCGATTTGCGCCGGCGCCTCGGTGGGCAGCGAATCCGGGACGGTCGGAACATGCACGCAGCCGCCGAGCGTCGCGGTGAGCAACAGGCCCGCGAGGGGAACAAGGCGCAAACCCATCCGCTACTGTGCGGTGATCGCGCCGCGGGCTCAAGCCTGTCAGACGTCGCTGACAGGACGCCACGCGGGCGTTTGCAGCGACAAGGCGAAGGCGCGATGATTCCGACATGGAAGAAACGCATCTCGCCGAAGGCGTGCAGCGACGGGAGGATCCGGCGCTGCGTATCCTGATCGGCGAGAACAACTCCGACCTGGCGATGACACTGAGCCTGCTGCTCGACGCGGAGCCGGACATGCATTGCGTGTCCACCGTCGCCTCGGGCAGGGCGGTGCTGCACGCCGTAGATGAGTATGCTCCGAATGCTTTCATTCTGGATTTGTCGCTGGATGACGGCTCGAGCCTGCCGCTGATCGGCATCCTGCGGCAGCGCCTGCCGCATGCCGTGATCGTGGTGTTCACCGGGCACCGCAACGAGTTGCTGAGCGAGCAGTGCGTGCGGGCCGGCGCGAACAGCGTGGTCGTCAAGACCGGGGAATTCGATGAGCTGACCACGGCTCTGCGCAGCGCCGCACAGCGCGGTTGGTCGCCGCCGGGAGCCAAGCGCGCAGATGGTTGAATTTCTTTGACCTAAAGCACTAGAATCGCGCCGTCCGGTGGACGGTGTCAGGCTCTGACTGACTTGCCGTAAAGCCGCAGATGGTGCGGCCAAGTGCTTGATCTAGAAGCCCCACATGGGGCTTTTCTTTTTTTGGGCACTCATCATGACAGTACCGCTGCGCGACAGGCTGATTGCGCTGACCGAGCCGCTGCTCGCTCAGCTGGGGTACGAGCTGGTAGATCTGGAGTACGTGCCAGGACGAGCACAGGCGGTGCTGCGGGTATTTATCGACCGGCCCGAAGGGGTGGGCCTCGATGACTGCGAGCGCGCAAGTCATGAGATTTCGGCCTTGCTGGATGTCCAGGATCCGGTGCCGGTGGCATACACGCTGGAGGTGTCATCGCCGGGGCTGGATCGGGTACTGCGCACGCCGGCGCATTTTCAGCGCTTTGTCGGGGAACGCATCTGGCTGGAATTGGCCGCCCCCCGCGAGGGTCGACGCCGCTATACCGGGCGGCTCGAGGGGCTCAGCGGCGAGGGCATTGAATTGAATGTGGATGGCGCCATGGTGAGGGTGCCGTTTGCGGAAATCGGCCGCGCGCGGCTGGCACCGCTGTGGACTTAAGGGGTCTAAGAAGCAAATGAACAAGGAAATTCTGATGGTCGTGGACGCCGTCTCGAACGAGAAGGGCGTCGACAAGGAGAACATCTTCGAGGCGCTGGAGGCGGCGTTGGCCTCGGCTACCCGCAAGAAACACGGCGAGGACTGGGACGTGCGCGTCTCGATCAATCGCAAGACCGGCGACTACGAGACGTTCCGGCGCTGGAAGGTATTTGCCGATGATTCCAAGGAGCTCGAGAACCCCTCGGCCGAGCTGCGCATGGATGATGCGAAGGACCTGAGCGTGGATGCGGAGCCGGGTGGCTTCGTGGAGCAGCCGATGGAGTCGGTGGCGTTCGGGCGCATCGCCGCACAACAGGCCAAACAGGTCATCGTGCAGAAAGTGCGCGAGGCCGAACGCGCTCAGGTGGTCGATGCCTATAAGGACCGCGTCAGCACGCTGGTCAATGGCGTGGTGAAGCGCATCGATCGCAACGGCATCTATGTGGATCTGGGCGGCAACGCCGAGGGCTTCGTGCCCCGCAGCGACATGATTCCGCGCGAGCAACTCAAGCCGCAGGATCGCGTCAAGGCTTACCTGCGCGAAGTGCGTGCCGAGCCGCGCGGCCCGCAGCTGTTCCTGACGCGCACCGCGCCCGAATTCCTGATGGAACTGTTCAAGCTCGAGGTGCCGGAAGTCGGCCAGGGCCTGATCCAGATTCTGGGCGCGGCCCGCGACCCGGGCATCCGCGCCAAGATCGCGGTGCGCAGTCAGGATCCGCGCATCGACCCGGTCGGTGCCTGCGTCGGTATGCGCGGTTCGCGCGTGCAGGCGGTCTCCAACGAGATCGCGGGCGAGCGCGTGGACATCATCCCGCACGACGAGAACGCGGCACAGTTCGTCATCAATGCCATGTCACCGGCCGAGGTGCAGTCGATCGTCGTGGACGAGGACTCGCACAGCATGGATATCGCGGTGGCCGAAGAAAAACTGTCACAGGCGATCGGCCGCGGCGGTCAGAACATCCGCCTCGCAAGCCAGCTCACCGGTTGGGAGCTGAATGTCATGACCGAGTCGGACGCGGAGGCCAAGAGCGAGTCGGAGGCCCGTGCGCTGGTCGAGAGTTTCATGAAGCAGCTCGACGTGGACGAGAACGTGGCCAACATCCTGGTGCAGGAAGGCTTCTCGACGGTGGAAGAAGTGGCCTATGTTCCGGCGGCCGAGCTGGCGGCGATCGAGGAATTCGACGAGGACATCGTCAAAGAGCTGCGCAACCGCGCCCGCGACGTGCTGCTGACCCAGGCGATCGTCAGCGAAGAATCGCTCGATCAGTCGATGCCGAGCGACGATCTGCTCACGCTCGAGGGAATGCGGCCGGATCTGGCATTGGCGCTGGCACGGCGCGGCGTACGCACGCGCGATGAACTCGCCGAGCAGGCGGTGGATGACATTTCCGACATCGAGGGCCTGTCGCACGACGAGGCCGGCAGTCTGATCATGAAGGCGCGCGCTCACTGGTTCGAGGCACAGCACTGAGGCTGTCGCAGGTGAAGACATATGGCTGATGTGACCATTGCTCAATTTGCCGATGTGCTGAAGGTCCCGGTGGATCGGCTGATCGCACAGCTCGATCAGGCCGGCATCGCGGTTTCCGGACCTCAGGACATGATCAGCGAGGATGCGAAACTCGAGCTGCTGACGCATCTGCGCCGCAGCCATGGTCACGGTGCCGGTGCGGCCGAGGGCTCGGCCCCCAGTCGCATCACGCTCAAGCGCAAGACCCAGAGCGAACTCAAGCTCGCTGGCAATCAGGGGCGTGCGCGTACCGTCAACGTCGAAGTGCGGCAGAAGCGCACCTACATCAAGCGGGACGTGCTGGAGGGCCAGGCGCGCGCGCAGCAGGAACAGCTGGATGCGCAGAAGCGCGAGGCCGAAGAGGCGCAGCGCGCGCAGACCGAGCGGGCCGAAGCCGAGCGCCGCGAGCGCGAGCGCCTCGAGGCCGAGAACCGGCGCCGCGTCGAGGAAGAGCAGGCCCGCAAGAAGCAGGCTGAAGAGAGCCGCCGCCTCGCCGAACAGCGCGCCGCCGAAGACGCCGAGCGGGAACGGCAGAAGAAGGCGGCCGCCGCGGCCGCCGCGGCCGAGCCGGCGCGCGAGCCACGCGAGGCCCGCGAATCGCATGCGCCTGCGGCACCGCACGCGCCTCATGCAGCGCATGCGCCCCATGCCCCGCAGCCGGCCGCGCGCGATGATGCCGAGTCACGCACCCGCTACGGACGCGAAGAGCTGCATATTGCCGGTGACGTCAGCGCACGTCACAAGAAGAAGAAAAAACTCAAGTCGCGCACCATGCCGGTCAGCGGCAGCGAGGCCAAACACGGCTTTGAAATGCCGACCGCGCCGGTCAAGCGCGAAGTCGCGCTGGGCGAGACGATCACGGTGGCCGAGCTGGCGCAGAAGATGGCGGTCAAGGCCACCGAGGTCATCAAGATTCTGATGAACCTCGGTGTGATGGCGACCATCAATCAGCCGATCGAACGCGATACCGCGATGCTGGTGGTCGAGGAGATGGGCCACACCGCGAAAGTGCTGCGCGAGAACCAGATTGAAGAAGGATTGCAGGGTGACGACAGCGCCGAGGAAAGTGAAACGCGCGCACCGGTTGTGACAGTGATGGGCCATGTTGATCACGGTAAAACCTCGCTGCTCGATCGCATTCGTACCACCAAAGTGGCTGCGGGCGAGGCCGGCGGAATTACTCAGCACATTGGCGCCTATCACGTCGACACACCGCGCGGCTCGATCACTTTCCTCGATACGCCCGGTCACGCAGCGTTCACCGCGATGCGCGCGCGCGGCGCGAAGGCCACCGACGTCGTGGTGCTGGTGGTGGCGGCGGACGATGGCGTGATGCCGCAGACCATCGAGGCGATTCAGCATGCGAAAGCCGCTGGCGTGCCGATCGTGGTCGCGGTCAACAAGATCGACAAACCCGATGCCGATCCGGAGCGCGTGCGCACCGAACTGACCAAGCACGAGGTCATTTCCGAGCAGTGGGGCGGTGAAAATATTTTCGTGAACGTCTCGGCTCGCACCGGCGAGGGCATCGATGCGCTGCTGGAGGCGATCCTGCTGCAGTCGGAAGTACTGGAGCTGAAGGCGCCGCGCAGCGGACTGGCCTCCGGCGTCGTCATCGAGTCGAGCATGGAGAAAGGTCGCGGCGCGGTGGTAACCGTGCTGATCAAGCGCGGCACGTTGCGTGCCGGCGATGCGATCCTGGCCGGTGCCGAGTTCGGTCGTGTGCGAGCGTTGTTCGATGAGAGCGGCAAAGCGATCGACGAGGCGCCGCCCTCCACACCGGTCGTCGTGCTGGGATTGTCGGGCGCACCGAACGCCGGCGAGGAACTGCTGGTCGTGGAGAACGAGCGCAAGGCGCGCGAAGTCGCGCTCTATCGGCAAGGCAAGTTCCGCGACGTCAAGCTGGCCAAGGCCAGCACCCGTGCCGAGGACGTGTTCTCGCAGATGGGCGAGACCAAGGCCGGCGTGATCGCGGTGCTCATCAAGACGGACGTACAGGGCAGCGCCGAGGCGCTGCGCGACTCATTGGTCAAGCTGTCCACCGACGAGGTCAAGGTCAGCGTGATCGCCAGCGGTGTCGGCGGCATCACCGCCTCGGACATCCAGCTTGCAGCCGCCTCCAAGGCGTTCGTCATCGGCTTCAACGTGCGCGCGGATTCCGCGGCACGCGACGCGGTGAAGGAGACCGGAGTCGAAGTGCGCTACTACAGCGTCATCTATGAGGCGATCGACGACGTCAAACAGAAGATGAGCGGCCTGCTCGCACCGGAGATCAAGGAACAGATCGTCGGTACCGCGCAGGTGCGCGAGGTGTTCCGCTCCAGCAAATTCGGTGTCGTGGCCGGCTGCCTGGTGGTCGAAGGCGTCGTCAAGCGCAACAACCCGATCCGTGTGTTGCGCGACAACGTCGTGATCTTCGAAGGCGCGCTCGAATCGCTGCGGCGCTTCAAGGACGACGTCGGCGAAGTGCGTGCCGGCACCGAGTGCGGTATCGGCGTCAAGAACTATCAGGACGTGCGCGTCAACGATCAGATCGAGTGTTATTCGCGCGTCGAGGTGTCGCGCACGATCCAATAGGCGGATCGTGTCGAGGATTGCATGCAGAAGGCTTCGGCCCGCACCTCACGCATTGCTTCGCAGGTTCAGCGCACGCTGGCCGAACTGCTGCGCCGGGGCGTGAAGGATCCGCGCGTCGGCAACCTCACCATCACTGCGGTGGAAGTGGCCAACGACCTGAGTTTCGCGCGAGTGCACGTGCTGCCGTTTGCCGCCTCGCAGCCGGCGCCGGATCTGCTCGCCGGGCTGCGCAGCGCCGCCGGGTATCTGCGCGGTGAGCTGGCGCGCGAACTGAAACTGCGTCACATGCCTCGCCTGGATTTTCAGCTCGACCAGGTGATCGAGGAGGCGCACCGTCTCAACGGCCTGATCGACAGCGCCGTCAAATCCGACCGCGCCCGGCACGACGAGGACACTTGAGCGCCGCCGTAGCCGGCGTGCTGCTGCTCGACAAACCCGTTGGGCTGTCCTCGAACGCGGCACTGCAGACGGTGCGGCGCCTCGCCGGCGGCATCAAAGCCGGTCACACCGGCAGCCTTGATCCGCTCGCCAGCGGCATGCTGCCGATCTGCCTGGGGGAAGCCACCAAACTGGCCGGCGAGATGCTCTGCCACAGCAAGTGCTATCGCTTCGGCGTGCAGCTCGGTGAGCGTTCCGAAACCGGCGATGCGCAAGGCGCGATCATCGAGCGCCGGGCGGTGCCGGCGTTTCGCAGCGAGCAGCTCAGCGCGGTGCTGGCACGCTTTTGCGGTGTACAGCAGCAGATTCCTCCGATGTATTCCGCGCTCAAGCGCCAGGGCGAGCCGCTGTACCGGCTGGCGCGCCGGGGCCTGCAGGTGGAACGCGAACCGCGCAGCGTGACGATCGAGGCACTGGAGTTGTTGGGGCGCGAACCCGAGCGGCTGCAACTGCGGGTGCTGTGCTCGAAAGGTACTTATGTCCGGGTGCTGGGCGAAGACATCGCGCAGGCGCTCGGGACCTGCGGCCGGCTGTATGAGCTGCGCCGCGAGTTCGTGCAGCCCTTCGGCGATCAGCCGATGGCGACCCTGCAGGATCTGCAGGCCGCCGGCAGCCCGAGCGAGTGGCCGATCCTGCCGGCCGACCGCGCGGTCTCGCATCTGCCGGCGCTGCATCTGGACCTCGCGGGCGTCAAAGCGCTGGCGCACGGCAAGGTGCTTGCGGCAGCGGCGCAGCAGTGCGGAACCTGCCGGCTGTACGATCCGGATGGCCGGTTCGTCGGGCTGGGGCAGGCGGATGAGGCGCTTAGCCTGCGGGTACTGCGACTATTCGCTGCCGCACAGCAGTAACTCCCTGTTCGGCTTGAGACAAGCAGGGTCTGCGGTTAGAATGCGCGACCTTTAAAACGACCCATGCAGTCAAGTAGTCAGAAGGATTTTCACGGCAATGGCTCTGTCGACGGAACAAAAGAGCGGTGTGGTGGCGCAGTACCGCCGCGGTCCGAGCGATACCGGATCGCCCGAAGTGCAGATTGCACTGCTGTCCGAGCGCATCAACGGACTGGGCGAACACTTCAATCAGCACAAGCGCGATCACTCTTCGCGTCGCGGGCTGGTCAAACTGGTGAATCAGCGCCGCAAGCTGTTGGACTATCTCAAGGCGACCACACCCTCCAAGTATCAGGAAGTGGTCGAGCGCCTGGGGCTCCGCCGCTGACCACGAAAAGGCCGCGCAACTCACCCGAACGCGCGGCCTTCTACTATCTGCACCACTATTTTTCCGAGGATTGAAGCGTGACTGCCTTCAAGAAGACTTTTGCCTATGGCCCCCATTCCGTCACCTTAGAGACCGGCGAACTGGCGCGCCAGGCCGATGGTGCCGTCCTTGCCTCGATGGGCGAGACCGTCGTTCTGGTGACCGCGGTGGCCCAGAAAACCTCACGGGCCGATCGTGATTTCTTTCCGCTGACCGTCAACTACATCGAGAAGACCTACGCAGCCGGGCGCATTCCCGGCGGCTTCTTCAAACGCGAGGGACGTCCTTCCGAGCGCGAGACGCTGACCTCGCGTCTGATCGATCGCCCGATTCGCCCGCTGTTCCCGGACGGCTTCTTCAACGAAGTGCAGGTCGTGGCCACGGTCCTGTCGCTCAATCCCGATATCGATGCCGACATTCCAGCGCTGCTGGGAGCCTCGGCCGCGCTGCTGCTGGCCGGGGTGCCGTTCAATGGTCCGATCGGCGCGGCGCGCGTCGGCTACAAGGACGGCAACTATCTGCTCAATCCGACACGTACCGATCAGGCCACCTCGCAGCTCGATCTGGTGGTCGCTGGCACCGAGCCAGCGGTGCTGATGGTGGAGTCCGAAGCGCAGGGGCTGTCCGAGGAGACGATGCTCGGCGCGGTGGTCTTCGGCCACCAGCAGATGCAGGTCGCGATCGCGGCGATCCGCGAGCTGGCCAAAGAGGCTGGCAAGCCTCGCTGGGACTGGAAGCCCGCGGCAACCCTCGCGGCGCTCGAACAGGCAGTGGCGGGCAAAGCCGAAAGCGCTCTGGCCCAGGCCTATCGCATCACTGAGAAGCAGCAGCGCGTGGCGCGTGTTGCCGAGATCAAGAAGGAAGTCAGCACCGCGCTGATCGCGGATGAGGCCAGTGGCTTCAGCGCCGAAGGCGTCGGCGACGCCTTGTTCCGGCTCGAGAGCCGCATCGTGCGTGAGCGCATTCTGGCTGGCGAACCGCGTATCGATGGTCGCGATATGAAGACGGTGCGACCGATTACGGTCAAGGTCGGCGTGTTGCCGCGTACCCATGGTTCGGCACTGTTTACCCGCGGAGAGACCCAGGCGATCGTCACGACCACGCTCGGCACCACCCGCGATGCGCAGATCATCGATGCCCTGGAAGGCGAGCGGCGCGAGCCCTTCATGATGCATTACAACTTCCCGCCGTTCTCGGTGGGTGAGACCGGAATGATGGGCTCGCCCAAGCGCCGCGAAATCGGCCACGGCAATCTCGCCCGGCGCGGCGTGAGTGCGGTGATGCCCGACATGGAGACCTTCCCGTATGTCATCCGTGTGGTATCGGAGATTCTGGAGTCCAACGGTTCCAGTTCGATGGCGAGCGTGTGCGGTGCCAGCCTGTCGATGATGGATGCCGGTGTGCCGATCAAGGCCCCGGTCGCCGGTGTTGCGATGGGACTGGTGCTCGAAGGCAGCCGCTTCCAGGTGCTGACCGACATTCTGGGCGACGAGGATCACCTGGGCGACATGGATTTCAAGGTAGCCGGTACGCGCGATGGCGTGACGGCGCTGCAGATGGACATCAAGGTCGAGGGCATCACGCCCGAGATCATGCGGGTCGCGCTCAATCAGGCGCGTGCCGGCCGACTGCATATCCTCGATGAAATGGCGAAAGTGATCCGCGAGCCGCGCTCGAAGATGTCCGAGTGGGCCCCCTCGATCATCACGCTGAAGATCGACCCGGAGAAGATTCGCGACGTCATCGGCAAGGGCGGCTCGGTGATCCGCCAGATCACCGAAGAGACCGGCACCACGATCGACATCGAAAACGATGGCACGGTGAAGATCGCGTCGGTCAATGGTACTGCCGGCCGCGAGGCGCAGCGGCGGATCGAATTGATCACGGCGGACGTCGAGGTAGGCCGGGTCTACGAGGGCCGGGTCGCGAAGCTGATGGATTTCGGCGCGTTCGTCACGA
>DATMRM010000009.1:0-3365 GCA_035566155.1 Steroidobacteraceae bacterium
GTGGTGGCACTTGTGCAGCATGGCAAAACTCCTTGCGCATCCGCCGACGAGATGTAACGGGAACAAGAGCGATGCTGGATTTTCTTATTGAACTCTTCGCATTCCTGCGCTCCCGATGGAAGCTGTGGCTGCGTCCGATTATCATTTTTTTGCTCATCATCGGCGGCCTGCTGATGCTGGCCAACGGGTTTCTGGGAGGGGGAGGTTCTCCCACAGTCGAGGACCCGGTTGTTCCCTTCTCGCGCAGTGCCTACAGACACGACGCCGCGTTTTTCAACAGGTACTCAGCGATGAGCCTATGCCCGTCGCGGTTCGGATGAAACCAGTCGAGGGCATCTCCCTTGTTGAACACGAAGTACTCGCCCACTGCGATCGAGGCAGGTCCGTCACGGCTTTGATGGAACGCCGGCGCAAGGTCGACGGCGACAATATCGCGCGCCAGTCGTCCCAGAATCATCTGTTGCGGCTCGCCGCGCAGCAGCTCAGTTGACCAGCGCACGCCGTCCTGTTGGTAACGTGCGGCTGCGTCGGCAGATATCTGCATTTCATACGGAAACACCACGACACACAAATCCACCGCATGCTGTTTCAACCTCATCGATAACTTATTGATCCGCTCGACGGTCTGATTCACGATCACGGCGTTGCGTAGCGGGTGCAGTTCAAACGCCTCGTCACCGTGATATCCATAGCCCATTCGCACTGCAGCCTCGCTCAACTTGAGCCGTAGGTAGTTGTATACGTAAGAGCGGCTCCTGAGGACGTCCAGGTATTGTTTAACCCAGAGCTTTGTCTTGTATAGTCGCGAGTGTCGAGCCGCCGGTGCCCCCTTGTCCGGCAGGATGTCATTGAGGTCCATCGCGTAGACGATCTTGCTCAGCTGGAAACGTTGAGCGATTTCCAGGATCTTCTCTATCGCGCGATCATCGGCGATACCGTCCTCACCTGGGCCACCGAAATTCCTGTAGTCGCGGTCCCGGCGAGTGTCGCTGATGATGTCGGTGTAGCGATAACCAAAGCCGGCGCCGACACCGCTCGTTATGGAATCACCCCAGAACCCGACGCGAATCCGAGGGTCCTCCTCGTCCCATTCCCGATCCGGATAACCATTCGAGTTAAATGGCATGTCTCCGAACGGGAACCTGATCAGCCGGTTGGAGATCTTGTCACCCGTGTAGTAGTCGATCCGATACGAGAGCGTGTATCGCAGGAGCAGTTCTGCGCCCACCAGCAGCAAGCAAAGCAAGAGCAGCATCCAACCGAGCACGATGCTGCGTTGATGGTTCTCGATGAAGCGCCGGGCATGCTCGCGGCCGGGGCTTGCCCGTCTGAGGGTACGATCGTGGCCCGGGATCATCGCGCGCTCCTCAACCGCTTTCGGCCAAGTCGGGGCCGCTGCCTTTCCGTTCAATTCATGCGCACGGACGAGCATAATAGCAACGAGGCACTGAACGGGGGCCGGGGTCAGGCTTTGATAGAGGCGCTCGTCATCGCGCTCGCTGTTGCCGCTACGGCGCTGCTTTGCGTGTACCACCTGCGCAAGGTGCGCCTCGCCGAATTCGCGCGGCGCGCAACGCTCGGCAGCCGCTCGCAACGCGATGCTGCCTTTGCGCTGGCCACCGCGATATTCGGCGAAGTGAAGCGCGGACGTGATCCGGCGTTCCTGCTACCGCTGCTCGCGCCCCTCGGCGGCTCGCCCACCACGATCCTGAAAAAGGGCGGCTGCTGTTCCGGTGTGCATCGACTTTTCATTACCTCTCTCGATGCCCTCGGAATCCGCGCCGCGCAGGTCGTCGTTTACCGCCGTGCCGATCCGGCCGCCGCACACTGCCTGGTACAGGTCATCGCGGAGGGCACCAACCTCCTCATCGATGCCGACTATGGCGTGTGGTATTGCCACCCCGACGGCGGCCCGATTGATCTTGCCGGGCTGCGCTCGGGCCTGAGGCCCGCCATCGTACCTTTCGTGCTCGACCGGCAAGCCGGCTATGTCGACAGCTCCCGGACGCGATCGGCGGGCTACCCCGATCGGGAGTACTACCGGTTCGACTACGATCTGACCCGCACGGCCAACTGGGCCGAGAGCCGTCTTAAGCGCGCATGCTATGCAGTGCTACACCCCCTGACACGCGGGCGCGTGGATTATCTGCTGCTGCCGGCAATACTCGAGTGGCCGGAGGTGCTGCTCGCCGCGGCGCTGTGCGGCGCGACAATCCTGCTGCTCGCGGCACGGGCGCTGACGCACTAGATCAGTGTCGCCTGCACCGACCTCACCCTGCGTCGAGGACGGCATCGGCAACGCACTCCCATTCTGCCTGCCGCTCACCCGCCACACCCCGTCAGCCCGAACGCGCAATCCCCTGCCGGCACCGGGAGTAGGCAAGGTATTCCGTATCCGGGCCCGGAGCTGACGAGCGCGTCGCCTGCATCTGTTTGAGGCGCACACTCTCGCTTGCCATGCGGACCAAAATCTCCAAGGCTGTCCGGCCGCGCGCACCGCTCGCGCTCGCCAAGTTGCTCGATGAGCTCGAGCGCTTCTACGGCCCGCAGCAGCCCTCGTGGCCGCTCGATCCTTACGCCTTCATCGTGTGGTGGCAGTGCGGCTATCCACCCAGCGATGCCGCGTGCGAGCGGGGCTGGGACAAGCTCAGGAGCGACGCTGGCAGCGAACTGCACGCCTTGCTGCAGACGAGCACGGCAAAGCTGGCGTCGCTTCTGAAGTCTGGCGGTCTGGTCCCCGAGGTGCGCGCCCTGCGGCTGAAGCAGATTGCAAAACGCGTCCAGAACGAGTTAGGCGGTGATCTGCTCGGCGCGCTGCGGGCGCCACTGTGCGAGGCGCGCAAGGTGCTGAAAAAGTTTCCCGGGATTGCCGAACCCGGAGCCGACCGCATCCTGCTGTTTGCCCGGATTGCCCCCATCGCGGCGGTTCCGTCCAATTGCCCCCACGTATTGAGTCGCATTCTTCACGGTCGCGAGCAGGACACCTATCGGGCCAATTACCGTGATGCGCAGGAGAGGATTGCCGCAGAGGTTGCGGAGAGCTTCGATGCCCGCATCCGCGCCTACCTGCTGCTGAAGCGCCACGGCCAAGAGCTCTGCAAACGCACCCAGCCACTTTGCCAGGAGTGTCCCCTGCGCCGCGCGTGCCTATTCGCGGCCGCGCAACGCGCAGCACCGTGACTTCGAACAATTCGGCCGCGTGGGCACCTACTGCGCAGGTTCGTGCATCAGCGTGCGCCCGTAGTCGCTCAGCAGGATCTGCAGGCCAAGATAACCCAAAAACTGCGCATGCCCGTCGGCGTCGCCCCTCACGCTGCGCCCGGCCATGAACAGCAGGATGAAGGCCGGGTGCAGCTTGTAGCGCA
>DATMRM010000010.1:0-8514 GCA_035566155.1 Steroidobacteraceae bacterium
CACCGGCTCGCGTCTGGAGCCGACGGCTGCGTCCACCAGCCTGTATTCATCGAAGAACTCCACCGGCTCCCCGGGCAGGCCGAGAAGCGTCTGATAGGTCTGCCATGAACGCCGGGCCATCCGTTCCCACAGCCGCTTGAACTCCGGGGTCGCATGTTGCGCCAGGCAGATACGCGAATCCGGCGTCCATACACCGGTGGCCAGCGAGGAGCGCACGTTGGGAGGCAAATCCCGGGCGTAAATCGTCACGTGAGCGCCGGCGCGCTGCAACGACAAGGCGGAAGTGAGCCCCAGCGCGCCGCAGCCGATCACCGCGATGTCGCGTTCTCCCGTGGCCAGGGCGTTCTCGGTGGCGATGGCGCTTGAGCCCCACGACAAGGACCAGCCGCTGCCGCCGTGACCGTAGTTGTGAACGATCGTTTTGTCAGCGCGATGCTCCACGTCAAGCCGCGGACCTTCGGGCCGAAATGGGCGGGTGCAGACCGTGATCGCGTTGATGTGACTGATGTCAGCATGCAATGGCGGCAGCTCGAGCCGCTCGGAGACCCGGGGGCGCTGCATCGGACCCTGACAGGCATCCAGTACTCCCAGCAGTGTGGCGGCCCCTGCCGCGGCCAGGAGTTCTCGACGTCCAACCGGATTTGTCACGTTCCTCCCCTCGCGTCCCGCTATTGTTTGCAATTGTATGGCGATCGTTCCGGTTTCGGCGAGGCAAGCGCGCCCGTAGTAAAATCCTTTCCATGTCCGAAATCTGTCAGCCCCATAATCTGCGCAAGGCTGCGGGTCAGGGTCCCAAGCCGTACGGCACCCGCATCAGCCTCAAGCCCGGCGACCCGTTCCGTAAGATCATGGGAGCCGACTGGCACAAGGTGCATTGGTATGCGAGCGCCGCCGAGCGCGATGCCGCACTGTTGGATATGAGCCGCAAGCACGAATATTCCCGCTCCGGGGATAAACCGGCCCTGGTGTTCGAGAAGGTGGAGAACCTGGCGGCCAGCCGCGGCCTGTGAGGCCGTTTCAGAAGCTCCGGCCCAGGAACAGAAAGAACGAGGTCGAGCCGCTGGCATCGTAGCCGATCGCAAAATACGCCGGCCCGACATAGGTATCGGCGCCAAAGAAAATCGAGAAATCCTGCCGGGTGTCGCTCAGGCTGATCTGCCGGCGATCCGGCCAGACGTTGCCGATCTCAAACGAGGTGCCCACATAGGCCGGGACGTCCAGAATGCCCTCGCCGCCGTTTCCGACCTTGCGCAGATAGATCAGCCGTCCGATCGCGTATTGCGGGCCGGCCAGGGTTCCGGTCTGCACCCCTGAAAGATTCAGAAAGCCGCCCAGCGGGAAGAATGTGCGCACATTGGTCTGGCTGCCACCCACCGTGCTGCCTGCCGTCAGCCAGGCGACCACCGTATTGCGAGCCCAGGAGTGTGCGGCACGCCAGTCGACCGTAAACAGGTCGGTGCCCTGGGCTCCGCCCTCGATGCTGACCTGTGCGACCAGCGCCTGACCGGAATGCGGGAAGTTGGCACTATCGAGTGTGTCGTAGCCTAAGCGCACGAAGCCCTCGGTGACGTCGAAGTGGGTCGCCTTCACCGAAAAATCCCCGAGGCTCACATGCGTGTTGCCGTTGCTCTGAAGTACGCCCAGTCGCACCTCGCCCCAGCTGCTGAATTCGCGGCCGAAATCGATCCCGTAATCGAAGCTGGAGGTACGGAACAGGCCAACCTGGCGGCCGTCTTCGACCTGCGCAATGTCGTGTGCTTCGACCTGCAGATGCGGCGCTGCGAAGTAGCGGTAGACGTTGGACAGCGGCAGGTAGAGTTCCGTCGCCAGCAACGGCGCGCTGCCCACCTGAGCGTCCCACACCGACTCGGCACCGAGCGAATTGAGCTCGGTGATGTCCAGACGGCCCGCTGCGTTGAAGGTCGTCAGTCCCCTGAAGTCATCCTCGAGCTGCACCCCGAAGCGCAGATAGTTCGGTCCCCAGGAATTGCGACGTGCCGAAAAATCCAGTCCGTAGTGGCCGAACGGGTCGTGATCCAGCTGATAGTCCAGCATTTCGAGATTGCCGCGACCGTAGAGTGCTTTGACCTGCTGCTCCAGCGCGGCCGGATCGAGCGTCTGACCGACGAATTGTCCGAACAAGTCATCAATCTGGCGCTGATAGGTTTTGGAGTCGGGCTGCACCTTCACGTAGTCGATTCTCGGCAAACCATCGCGTACCGAGCGGCGCGCCAGCAGATAGCGTTGATACTCCTCAGCGGAAACCTCGAGCGCCGACAACCGCGGCTCTGCCGACCAGACCGCGGTCTCTCCGGCATTGACGATCTTCATCGTGTCCGGAAAGTCGTAGGAGGAGAAATCCCCGAGCTGCAGCGTGACGACGATGTCCTTCGGCGAGAGCATGGCCAGATCGCGCTCGATGTTCCGGCGAAGCAAAATTGCCAGCATCTGATTGGTGATGCTCGGCAGCGAATTGAGATTCTTAGCAGGCTGCAGTGGAAAGCCGGCGTCAACGACGATCAGCACATCGACACCCATCGCTCGCGCAACGTCGATCGGCAGGTTGTCGGCCAGCCCGCCATCCACCAGGATTTGGTTGTGATCTTCGACCGGCGCGAACACACCCGGGACCGACATACTGGCGCGCATCGCAGTGGTCAGATCGCCACTGCCCAGCACGACTTTGGCACCGGTCTCAAGATTGGTGGCCACCGCGCGAAACGGCGTCGGCAGCTGGTCGAAGTCCGTGATTCGGGCCACGGGCAGCGTCATCTTGCGCAGCGTTTCCGTCAGGAGCTGACCCTGAAGCAATCCCTTCGGGATGACCAGGCGTCTGCCCTGCAGTCCCAGCGGTAGATTCACCAGGAACTGGCGATCCTCCTCCTTGCGCCGGTAGTCCAGCTGTGTGCGCGGCGGGCGGTCGCGGAACGCGGCCTGCCAGTTGAGGGCGGCCATCGCGTGCTCGATCTCCACGCCGGTCATCCCACTGGCGTACAAACCACCGACCACGGCCCCCATGCTGGTGCCCGCGATCACATCAACCGGCACATGCAGACGATCCAGCATCTTGAGGACGCCAATGTGCGCGGCACCGCGCGCGCCACCGCCAGACAGCACCAGACCAATGCGGGGTCTGCCAGGGTTGGCCGCTGCGGGAGGGACTGCCGACTCGCTGGCAGGTTCCTGTGCGCCCGCGCTCACGGATAGCAACAGCAACGCCGCGAGGGCAACGGTCTTGGCTAAATGCATGCCCAGTGGTGGCCTGTGATGGCTGCGCGCGCAAATCTTAGCATGCACCCCATACATCGCTGGCGCCGCATACCTGCTACCACCCCAACCGTCCTGCCATTAAGCTGGCGCAATGGGCTCATACCTAGGTCTTTCCATCGCGTCGATCATCATCCAGATCGGGCTCATCGTGCATTGCATCCGCACCGGTCGGAGTTTCCTGTGGGTCTGGGTACTGCTGGCCCTGCCCGGGGTCGGCTCGATCGCCTATGTCCTGGTGGAGATCCTGCCGGGGCTGCTCGGCAGCCGCGGCGCACGTCGGGCCGCGCGCGGCGTCAGTCGCGCACTCAACCCCGAGCAGGATCTGCGCCGATACGAAGCCGAGGCGCGTCACACCGGCGATGTCGCCAGCCGACAGCGCTACGCGGATGAGCTGCTGCGGCACGATCGGGCGGGCGATGCGGTCGAGGTCTACAAGCAGACGCTCAAGGGGCTGTACGAGCACGATCCGAACCTGATGCTCGGTCTGGCGCGCGCGCAATTTGCCAACGGCGCATTCGCCGAAGCGCGCTCCACGCTTGATGCGTTGATTGAGCACAACCCCGATTTCAAATCCCCCGACGGGCACCTGCTGTACGCCCGCGCGCTCGAGGGCGAAGGCAATCGCGACAAGGCGCTTGAGGAATACGCTGCGGTTGCCGGCTACTACGCCGGCGCCGAAGCCAAACTGCGCTATGCACGCCTGCTCAGTTCGCTGGGAAAAAAAGAAGACTCGCGCCGGATACTGAAAGAGCTGCTGGAGCACGCGCGCTTCGCCCCGCGCCACTACCGCAAGATGCAGCAGCAGTGGCTCGCCGATGCGGAACGCGAGCTGGCATCACTCTAGAATGGTGCCCGACGTTTCTGTCGGCGCGGCTGCTGCTGCGTAATGCAGTGCAAATCGCCACCGCCCAGCAGCACCTCGCGCGCGGCCACTCCGACGATCCGACGGCGCGGAAAGATCCGGCGCAGCTGCTGGCGCACCTGCGCATCGGTGCGCGCATCCAGCAACGGCAGGATGACGGCGTTGTTGGCGAGGTAGAAATTGGCATAGCTCGCGGCCAGGCGCGTGCCGGCGCGCAGCGGCCGGATACTATCGTCCGAAACGATGCCGGCGGCCTCGCGCCGTGTCATGTACAGCGGCCCCGGTGAGACCAGCTTGTGGATCCGCAACCGCCGGCCACGCGCGTCGCGTGCCGCCATCAGACGCTCGAACGCATCCATCGACACGCGGTGCTGTGGGTCACGCGGATCATCGCACCAGGTCAGGCACACCTCACCGGGTCGCGCGAAACAGGCGAGATTGTCGATATGGCCCGAGGTTTCGTCATTGATCACGCCCTCGCCCAGCCAGATCACGCACGTCACACCCAGGTAGCGTCTCAGCAGCGTCTCGATCTGCGCGCGCTTGAGGCCGGGATTGCGGTTGCGATTGAGCAGACACTGCTCCGTCACGAGCACGGTGCCCTGGCCGTCGACATGAATCGCCCCGCCTTCGTTGACGAACGGCGCGTGATAGCGTTCGAGGCCGGTCAGCTCCAGCACTTTCTGCGCGACCTGGTTGTCGTGTTCAGAATCGTTGTAGATCCCTCCCCACGCATTGAAGCGCCAGTGCACGCCGCGCATCGCTCCGGCGGCATTGACCACGAAGCTGGGGCCGGTGTCACGCATCCAGGCATCATCGCTGGAGAGCTCTACCAGGCGCACGGAGTCTGCCGGCATCGCCGCACGGGCGCGGGCGAACTGCCGTGCCGAGGCGCCAATGGTGACCGGTTCAAACTGGGAGATGGCAGTGGCGACCGCGGCGAACGCCTGCTGCGCCGGCTGGGCGTTGCGCCGCCAGTTATCGGGTCGCTCAGGCCACAGCATCCAGGTGCCCTCGTGCGGCTCGAACTCCGCCGGCATCCAGTAGCCATCGCGCAGCGGATTGGACCTCAGGGTGCGTGACATGATGCGCGCCATTCTATCAACGATGCACCGGCGTGAATTCCCGCAACAGCTCGCTGTGATAACATTTCAGATTCTCGGTTACTCCGTGAGAATCCAGTCATGACCAATCATCCGAGCTCTGCCAAACCGATCGTGCCCTCCGCGGGTCAGAAGATCACCCTGAAAGACGGCAAGCTGTCGGTTCCGGATCGTCCGGTCGTGCCGTTCATCGAAGGCGATGGCACGGGCCGCGATATCTGGCGCGCCAGCGTTCGGGTACTCGACGCTGCGGTCAAGAAGGCTTACGGTGCTCGCCGGCAAATCGAGTGGATGGAAGTCTACGCCGGTGAGAAGGCGTTCAATGCGTTCAAGAGCTGGCTGCCCGACGAAACCGTGCAAGCCTGCCGCGACTACCTGGTGTCGATCAAGGGTCCGCTGACCACACCGGTCGGCGGTGGAATCCGCTCGCTGAACGTGGCGCTGCGCCAGTTGCTGGATCTCTATGTCTGCCTGCGCCCGGTGCGCTGGTTCAAGGGCGTACCCTCGCCGGTCAAGGCACCGGAAAAGGTGGACATGGTGATCTTTCGCGAGAACACCGAAGATCTGTATTCCGGCATCGAGTTCGAAGAGGGCACCGAGGACAACCGCAAATTCCTCGAGCTGCTGAAGACCAACTTCCCCAAACACTACGGCAAGATCCGATTTCCCAATACCAGCGGCATCGGCATCAAGAACATTTCGATCGAAGGCACCGAGCGTATCTTCCGGGCGGCGATCGAGTATGCGCTGCGCAACCGGCGCAAGAGCCTCACGATCGTACACAAGGGCAACATCCTGAAGTTCACCGAAGGCTCGTTTCGCAGCTGGTCGTACGCGCTGGCCGAGCGCGAGTTCGGCGATCGCGTCTATACCTGGCCGCAGTGGGAGCGCACCAAGGCAGCTTCCGGTGAGAAGGCCGCGAACGACGAACAGGCGGCAGCGCTCAAGGCCGGCAAGCTGCTCATCAAGGACGCGATCGCTGACATCACGCTGCAACAGGTACTGACGCGGGCCGACGAATTCGACGTGGTCGCCACCATGAATCTCAACGGCGACTATCTGTCGGATGCGCTGGCAGCTCAGGTGGGCGGCATCGGCATCGCTCCGGGTGCCAACATCAACTATCTGACCGGGCACGCAGTATTCGAGGCCACGCACGGCACGGCGCCCAAGTACGCCGATCTCGACCAGGTCAATCCCGGCTCAGTGATCCTGTCCGGCGAGATGATGCTGCGATACATGGGATGGACCGAAGCTGCCGACGCGGTGATCAGCGCGATGGACAAGACCATCGGTCAGAAGATTGTCACATACGACTTCGCGCGTCTGATGGAAGGCGCGACGAAAGTGAAGTGTAGCGAATTCGGCGATGCGCTGATTCGAAATCTCTAGCGCAGCGCGCGCACTCAGACGGGAAAACCCCCGCCTAGAACTTCCTCTGATCCGGCGGCGGCGGCGTGTATTGATAGATCCACGTCTCTGTGAGCGGCTGGCCATTGACTGCCAGATACAGCCGCAGATTGATCGGCTCGGTGCTGTCATCCGCGGGTTTGAGATCGAACATCGCGCGCCAGCCGTGAATCGAATGCAGCGGACGCGCCGAGGTGATTTCGACCTGACCGCGCGAAGCCGTGATCACCGGCTCGACGCGCGCATCCTCGCCGAGCAGCGGGATATCACCGCCGGCGAAGTCGACGACGAAACGCCACGAAAAGTAGGTGTGCTTCTGCCCGACGATGCCGCCGATGCCATCCCGCGTCGCCGCCACCTGTGCCAGGGGATAGGACACCGGATTGTATTTGCACCAGTACAAGCGATAGGCAAAGAGCCACTCCTGGCCGCGCTGGGGCTTGTCGGCCGGCGTCCAGAAGGCCACCACATTGTCGAAGGTCTCATCGACCGTCGGAATCTCGACCAGCATGACGGCGCCTTTGCCCCAGTTGCCGCGCGGCTCCACCCAGCAACTGGGTCGTCGGTCGTAGAACACACCGTCATCCTGATAGTGATCGAAATCGCGATCACGCTGCATCAGTCCGAAACCGTGCGGGGAGTCGTCAAGGAACGAATTGACGCGCACCACCGCAGGGTTCACCAGCGGACGCCACAACCATTCGTTCGCGCCGTTGTTGATCTGCAGTCCGTCGGAATCGTGTACCTGCGGCCGCCAGTCAGCGCTTGCCCGACGATCGTTCGAGCCATAGAAAAACATGCTGGTACCCGGCGCGATTCCCAGCCTCTCGATCGTCTTGCGCGGATAGAGCGCCGCATCGATATCGGTCACGATCGAATCGGACACATCGATGCCAAAACGGTAAGCGCCGGTGACGCTCGGTGAATCCAGCAGAGCGTAGACGGTCAGACGGCTCGAGCCGTTGGCGGGTCGCTCCAGATAGTAGGCGATGAAATCAGGGAACTCCTCGGGTTTCGTCGAGCCGCAGTCGATGGCCAGTCCTCGCTGCGACATGCCGTACTGTTTGTCGCTGTCCACTGCGCGGAAATAGGAGGCGCCCTGGAAGGCGGCGACATCACGCACCCAGTCGGTGTGAAACAGCAGGCGGAAGCCGGCGAAACCGAGATTCGCCGGCAGTTTGCGTCCGTCGACGCCGCTGCGACTGTAGTCGAACATGGCGCTGTCGTACGCCAGTTCCTGCGCCTGGCCTTTGTCGACCGTGTACATGCGCACCGGCTTGGTAACGGTGAATCCAAGATGAAAGAAGCGCACCTGAAACCGCAGGCCCTCGCCGAACCACAATGAATGATCATCGCGGTAGCGAATGGACTGCCATTGATCCCAGCTCAGCTTGGAAATCGGTCCGGGCAGGGGTGCGTTGTTGGGTTTGTATGCCGCGGCGGCCATCGCGCGCGCCAGCCCCTTCAGGCGCGCGTAGTCAAAGGCTTCCGACTGTCCCAAACGCTTGAGCGGCGAGGGATGCGCTGGCTCCGCGGCGGGTGTCTCGCTCAACGACAATCCACCCGTGATCACCGCGGCACCGGCCTGCAAGAAACGACGTCTGGACATATCTGACTGGCTCCAGCGGACTGAGTGTCGCGACGCGGCGACAAGATCATTGTACTTCGCATTGGCGCAGAATTGCCGCCGGCGACAGATCGCGCAGCCTGGCTGAATATTTTTCAAGGTGCTGGCGCTCGCCCGCCTGTGGGACATTCGGCCGACAGGTACGTCATCGCGCTGACCCACGGCGAGGAGTGCTTCAGGAATACTGTGGCGCGCCGTTGGGTCCGGAAGTCTGTCAAAGCTTTACCCGCTGGGATTGCTAT
>DATMRM010000011.1:0-9109 GCA_035566155.1 Steroidobacteraceae bacterium
CTCGGAAAGCAGATAGCCGAATTCACCGAGTAACGATTGCGCGTCGGCCGCTCGGCCCTTCTTCAAATCGTCGCTGACGCTGACTCCGACCAAAGAGGTCAGCCGGTTCTGCGCCTCGGCGAGTACGCGGTTGTCAGGCGAGCTGCGCTGCATCTGATTGAGCGCTGCGCGCTGCGCGCGAAAATCCTCCAGCGTCGATCCAGCCTTGCTCAGCGGAATCAGTACGCGTTCCTGTGATGCGATCAGCGCTAGCTGTTGCAGCTGCTCCTGGCGGCGATGCACCTGGTCCTGCAGATCGCGTAGCTGAATGTTGCCCGAATCGATCGCCAGGCCCACATCGAGAAACGCCGCAGCCTGCGCCAGGTTACCCGCCAACAGGCTGGCTCGTGTCTGCTCAGCCAGTGCGATCGGCAGGCGCTTGCTGCTCAAATAGGGATGGTTCGGATCGAGCTGCGCCAGCGCGGCGAGGGCGGCCTGGGCATTGTTCGGTCCCTGGTTGGCGATCAGCAGCCCGTGTCGTAGCTGCGAATCGAACTGTTCGGCCTGATGCAGGATCTCGGATTTGCGCGCAGTTTCCACCTTGTCGATCGTGTCGTTCAGTTGACGCGAATCGGCGTACATCGGACTGAGGTCCTGTACACCTTTCAGACCGGCGATCGCATCCCGGTAATTGTACTTGCCCGCAGACGGGTCGAACTCATCGCGCGCGCGCCGCGTGAAGTAGCCGATCACATTGCGTTCCACCAGCGGATTCACCAGTGCGGCGGCGCGCTCTTCGGCCGGAAAACTCTGCAGCTTCTGCAGCGCCACGGACAGTACCTGCGGGTCGGAGGATTCCAGTTTCTGCGTGAGTCGCTGCAGCCTGACACGCTCGATGTAGTTTGATAGCAGCTGCGCCGATAGCACCAGCACCAGCAACCCGGCGGCGCTGGCAAACAGCACATTCCTGACCGGAACCTTGCGCGGCAGCATCCCCTCGAGAAAGGCGCCGGCATCACGGGGTCGCTGCAGACGCGAGAAGGCAAGAGCACTCTTCATCGTGCGCCACTGTCGGCGCGACAGACCCGGAATCGGCGCTGGCTTCAGCCCGGAACTGCGCGCCGATACAGAATCCACCTTGATGATCTCATGGGGTGTCTCCGGATCGGTTTTCTCGAATGGATGACGGCCGGTCAGCAGCTCATAGGTGACCACGGCCAGCGCGTAAACGTCATCACGCGGATCGGGGCCAAGATGCTCGAACTGCTCGGGGCATGCGTAGGAGGGAGACAGCGCGCCGAGCTTGCCGGCGTCGAACAACGTCTTGTCACCGCCGCCAAGCTTGGTGGCCCGCGCGATGCCAAAGTCCAGAACTTTGACGATGTTGTCCGAGGTGAGGAACGCGTTACCGGGCTTGAAGTCCGAATGCACGATGCCGCGCGCATGAGCATGCGCCAGAGCTCTGCCTAAACCTTCGATGATGTACAGGGCTTCTGCGATCGGCATGCCGCCCTTGGGGCGATAGCGGCGGATCAGCACGTCCAGGGCGTTGCCGTCGAGCAGCTCCATGACCAGGAACACGTTGCCACCATCGCGATCGAAGTCATGAACGTTGATGATGTTCGGATGTGACAGCGTCTGCGCGCGGCGCGCTTCACGCTGCAGCGCCTTCATCGAATCCGGATGCTGCTTGAAGCTCTCGTTCAGCACCTTGATCGCAACGTAGGGATGTCGATCCATCGCCTCCTGCTTGACCAGATCCCGCGCGCGGTAGACCACGCCCATGCCGCCCTGATCACCGCCGCTGACGATGGCTTCGAGAGCAAAGCGTTCCTTGAGTACGCTGCCGAGCGAGAGCTTGGCCGCGGTCGCGCCGGGTGGCGTGGTGGCCGAACTCGCCGGCCCGGGTGGAACCGACGGTGGCGGCGCAGCCGAGGAACTGCGCAGCACATTTTGCAGTGCACGCGCGAACTCGGAATTCAGGCCGCCGGCACTGCGATAGGTTTCGATCAGCGCCAGCATCGCCGGCACCATCTGTGGATCCTTCGCGGCGGCATCAGCGACGCGCTGCTCCGTCACGCCACGGGGCAAGGTTCCAGCAACGTACTGATTGAGGGCAGCGCGTAGTTCGTTCATGTTATGGCGCAGCGCAGCAGCAAGCGGACTCCTCCGTCCCTGCGCGGAGTCGAAACCACAGCCAAAAGTCTACACGGTGCAGCCCGAGTTGGGATGCGTTCACGCGCGGAAATTTGCGCGTTATGTCGCGAGCGCCGCCCCTCATCAAGGGGGATTGCGTTCCAATAGAAAGGCGGTCGACACCTGCAGCATCTGCCATCGGGTATCGCCTCGCGAGAGCCAATGATCCTCGTGTTTCAGCTTGACCAGCTGCACGTCCTTGTGCGCCCGTCGCATCGCATCGTACATCTCCTGGCTCTGCTCGAAGGGGACGACCGTGTCGTCCTGACCATGAATGAGCAGCACCGGCACCTGGATCGCATCGGCGTGCCGAGCCGGTGAAATCGCATCGAGTTTGGGATCCGACTCACTGGTAGCGCCGGTGAACCGCTCGAGCGTGCGCTGCTCCAACTGATTGCCGCCTTGCCGCGCATCGTCGATCCAGTGCAGAAAGCGCTTCAGATCAGACTGTCCGGAGATTGAGACCGCACAGCGATAGATGCCCGATTGCAGGCTGACCCCTGCCAGCGCCGCGTAGCCACCATAGCTGGCGCCAACGATGCATACCCGCGCCGGATCGATCATTCCCTGGGCCGCGAGGTAGCGTACGCCATCCGACAGATCGGTCTGCATTCTCCCGCCCCATTCACCGAAACCGGCGGAATAGTGCAACCAGCCAAGGGTCGAGCCGCGATAGTTCGCGCGCAGCACCGCATACCCCTGTGAGGCCAGCGCCTGGGACCACCAGTCGAAATCCGCGCTGTCGCGAGCCGCGGGTCCGCCGTGCGCCATGACGATCAGCGGAAGATTCTTGGGCGGCTTGTCGGAAGGCAGCGTCACATAGGCGGGGACCAACAAGCCATCACTCGCGCTATAGGTGATGCGCCGCACTTCGTTGGGAGCTCCCACATCATCGTATTGGTGCGCAAGCAGCTGGCGCTTCATCGTCGCCAGATCGATCAGCTGGTAGGTCAACCCATCTTTGGATCCGTTGACCAGCACGACCAGTTTGGAGAAGTCGGCCGTGTACGAGGTCAGGCGCACGTGTTCACCTGGAAATGAACGCACAACGGCGTCCCAGCGCGCCTGCATGGTCGGGTCAAAGAAAATATAGCGCGCGTCATCATCCACATGGACGCCGCCTACCATGCGATAGGTCTTGTAGTCCTCGATCGGAGCGTCCAGCGTCTCGCGACCGACCCTCGCGGCACTGAAAGAGCCATCCTTCAGCGACAGCGTGCGCCAGACCGGATCGCCATCCTCCAGGCGGGACATGAGCAGCGTGTCCGGCTCGGGCCCGAATCCAAGAACGATCGGAGGATCGGTATCAGTCTGCTGCGAAGCGATCTCCGTCATCCGACCGTCGCGGCGAAACAGCAACGACCAACGCTTCTGACTTTCCCTGTAGAGCGCTGCTCCAACGACCTGGCCATCGGCGTCGATCAGCCAGTCGCGCGAATCGTTCGAACCTCTATCCAGAATCGTCTCGGCGTACGTCGCCAGATCAACGCGCACCAGCATCGGGCGCCACTCGCCGTTCTCATAGATATCCGTCACGAGCGTCACCGCCGTACCGCCGTTGGGATGTCGCACCCAGATGCGGCCCTGGATGATCCTGAGCACATTGGAGCGGCTATTCCATTGCCCGCCCAACCGTGCCGGATCCGGCAGCACCTCTTCGCGCTTGCTGTCCAGGTCGTAGATGAGTAGCCGATACCATTCGCGCTTGAACAGGAAGTTCCGCTCCGGCAAATCGGTCGCGGAGGTGACGACCATCAGATGTGAATTGTCCGCCCAGCCCAGGGACCGCAGCTTGACATTGCCGGCGTCCAGCCCGCCGACAACTTTCTGGTCTGCCAGAGATCGCACCGCGATCACGCGATGGTCATTGGCCAGTGTCTGAACGTAAGCGATGCGCGAGCCGTCGGGTGACAGGATGATGTCTTCAATCTTGGGAAGGCGCCCGTACGCCTCCAATGGCGCGCTTCGACTCGGCGCTGTCATCAACAGCAGCACGAGGCTCAGCGCGATGCTTGGCCATTGAGAGTCTTTTGTTGTCATCGGGTCCTTCCCTGCGAGGCCGCCATGAACCGCATTATTCCTGCGTTTTGGCCACCGTCCGTCATGGTGCCGACAGAAGGGGTGCCCCGCCTGCCCCCCGAAGGGACGGGGTCGTCTGGAGCGTATCAGTTTTTGAGCTGGCGTCGCACCTTCAACAGCAGATCGTGCGGCGTAGGCTCCTCCCCGCAGCCTGCGTCGCGAGGACTACGCGCCGTGGCGGGTGCGCAAATCAGGCTTTCTGGTCTATCGTCGCCTGCTGTGCGGCAGTCACTTTCCAGTGCATGCGCTCCTGGACTTCCTTCCACAGTGCCGCATAGATCTGGCCAGCTTCGCTGTGCGGTGAATAGGACGGTAACGGAGCGCGCCGCAGACTCATGCGCTCGATTTCGCTCCAGTACGGCACCACGGTCTTCAGAATCTGCGGAAACTGTTCGCGCGTGCCGGCCATCACTTCATGGTGCAGGGCTTTGCGCCGGTCCACCATCGAGAAGAACGGTAACAGCACCAGATCGTTCCATTCATTCGCCGCGATGAAATCACGCAGTTGAGCCAGCATGCGGACCGACAACGGCGTTGGCAGTAGCGGCACGATCAGGGCGTCCGCCGCGCGCAGCACATTCTCCGACAACAGCGAAATACCGGGCGGGCAGTCCAGGCACAGCGCAGCGTAGACCTCGCGCAGCGACCGACTCATCTTCAGCAGACGCTCGGTCGGGTGCCTGCGTGCACTCAGATGCACGTCGAAATTGCGATAGGAAAAATCTGACGGCAGCACGTCGAGATTGCGATATCCGCTCGGAATCAGCACTTCCGGCAGATCGAGCTTGCCGCTGACCAACTTTTTGGCCGAAGCGTTGGTCGTCGGCTCACAGCGCAAGGTATAGGTTGCGGCGCCCTGCGGATCCAGATCCCACAGCAAGGTGTGACGCCCACCGGCTGCGCACAGGTAAGCGAGGTTGACCGCGGTCGTCGTCTTGCCAACGCCGCCCTTGATGTTCGTGACGGCAACAATCTTCATATTCTCGCAGGCATACTGGCACAAGTTTCCGAGCGGCACCAAATGGCTCACGTTATGCAATGGTCGGCAAACCATCTTGACCCCCGGGTGCGGCAGGGCTGAAAATTAAGTGAAAGCAAAGATATCGAGCGCTTACCAGGGGTAAAGCATGAGCAGCTCTTTCGATCTCCTCATCCGCAACGGTCGCATCGTTGACGGCACCGGCGCGGAACCCTTTCATGGCAGCATCGCGGTGCGTGATGGCGCGATCAGTGCCGTCGGCCAGGTCGAAGGCACCGCACGGCGCGAGATCGACGCCGAGGGACTGCTGGTCACTCCGGGCTTTGTCGACATCCACACGCACTATGATGGACAGGTCACGTGGGGCCACGCGCTGACGCCCTCCTCGGTGCACGGTGTCACGACGGCGGTGATGGGTAACTGTGGTGTGGGCTTTGCGCCCTGCCGCCCGGCCGATCGCGAGCGCCTCGTTCGCTTGATGGAGGGCGTGGAAGACATTCCGCATCCGGTGCTGGCGCAAGGCCTGCCGTGGAACTGGGAAACCTTTCCCGACTATCTCGATCGATTGTCCGAGCGGCAATACGACATCGACTTCGCTGCGCAACTGCCGCACGGCGCGCTGCGCGTCTATGTGATGGGGGAGCGCGGTGCCAACCGTGAGCCCGCCAGCCCTGACGATGTCTCACGCATGGCACAGCTGGCGCAGCAGGCCGTGTCGGCCGGTGCCCTCGGTTTCACCACGTCGCGCACTATGAATCACCGCACCAGCGACGGCGAACCGACACCGACGCTGACCGCGGAGCAGGATGAACTGGTTGGAATCGCGATGGCCCTCGGAGAGATTGGCGAAGGCGTACTGCAGGTCGTGTCGGACTTTCGCGACCGGATCAACGAGCTGCGCATCTTTCGAACGATGGTGCAGCAGTCTGGTCGCCCGCTGTCGATCTCATTGACGCAGCACAATCGCTCGCCGCAGGGCTGGCGAGCAATTTTGGAGTTCATCAGCAGGGCCAATGCGGACGGATTGCCGGTGCGCGCACAAGTGGCCGGGCGGCCCGTGGGCGTATTGTTCGGACTCGAGCTCACTCACAACCCGTTCTCCGCCCATCCGAGTTACCGCGCTATCGCCGACCGTCCCTTCGCGCAGCGACTGCAGCGGCTGCGCGATCCGGCGTTTCAGGCGCGGCTGCTGGCGGAGCAGCCCGAACTCGAATGCGATCCGTTCATGAAGCGCATGTACGGCAACTTCGACAACCTGTACCTGCTCGATGAGCGCCCGGACTATGAACCGAGCCCGAGCGCCAGTCTGGGCGCGCGTGCACGCGAGCGCGGCAGCAGCGTGCTCAGGCTGGCTCTGGATATCATGACGGCCGGGGATGGCCGGGCCATGCTGTACTACCCGGTTCTCAACTACGCCGAGCACTCGCTCGAGCCGTCACTGGAGATGATGCGTCATCCCCACACCATTCTGGGATTGGGCGACGGTGGGGCGCATTGCGGCACGATCTGCGATGCCAGCTTCACCACGCACATGCTCACGCACTGGGCACGCGATCGTAGCCGCGGCGAACGACTGCCGCTGCCCTGGGTCGTCAAGGCCCATGCCCAGAGCACGGCCGCGGCGGTGGGTCTCATGGACCGCGGCGTGTTGGCGACCGGATACAAGGCCGACATCAACCTGATCGACTTCCAACGCCTGAGTCTGCGGCGCCCCGAAGTGCGCTATGACCTGCCGGCGGGCGGCCGGCGCCTGATGCAGACAGCAGACGGCTATGTCGCCACAATCGTCAGCGGCGAGGTGGTCTATCAGAACGGAGAGGCCACAGGGGAGTTGCCGGGTCGGCTGGTGCGCGGCCGTCAGGCACGACCGGCCCAGAGCGCGCAAATAGGGGTGAGCGGCCATGACTGATCAGCCACGGGTTCTGGAACCGCATGCCGCGTGGCTGCGTGATGACCTCGCCGATCCTTCACTGTGGACCGAGCAATTCACGGATGAGGAGCTGCGCGAACTGGAACGAGCGATGCGGCACGCGCAGACGGTCAGTAATGATCTTCTGCAGCTCTCGAAGCAGGACTTTCCGCTACCCGCGGTGGCGCCGCGCCTGCAGAGAATCGAGAACGAGTTGATCAACGGCCGCGGCTTCGCGCTGCTGCGCGGACTGTCACGCGCGCAATACAGCAACGATGAGCTGTGTCTGCTCTACTGGGGCATCGGCCTGCATCTGGGCAACCCTTGGCCACAGAACCAGCACGGTCACATGCTGGGCGACGTCACCGATCAAGGCAAGAAGCGCGATGACTACGGCGTGCGCGGCAACGAACTGCCCGGGCCCCTGCCCTATCATAGCGATGGCTCGGATCTGGTGGGCCTGCTGTGTTTGCAGATGGCGGCTGAGGGCGGCCTGTCGGCGATCTGCAATGCCCTGGCGATTCACAACGACATGGTGCGTCAGCATCCGCAGCTCGCCGCCGAACTGTATCAGCCGCAGCCGAACGATTTTCGCGGCGAACAGGCACCTGGCAAGACCAGCTGGTATCTGATGCCGATCTTCACCGACTTCGAGAACCGGCTGTTCGTGCGCTACATCCGCACTTACATCAAGGCCTCGCAACTGCTGCCCGAGGCGCCGCGCGTCAGCGTCCGCGCCGAGCAAGCCATGCAGCTGCTGGATCGCATGACCGAGGACCCGAAGTACCACATCACGATGGATCTGCGACCCGGCGACATGCAATTCATCAACAACTACCACGTGCTGCATGCGCGGACCGACTATCGCGACGATCGCGCCAGCGGCCGCGTCCGTCACCTCAAGCGTCTGTGGCTCGAGACCACGGTCCTGAAGCAACGCCCCAGGTACTTCGCGCGCAAGGACCGCGACCACTGGCTCACCAACAAGAGCATCAGCCGGTTGGATCGCACCGGATGAAGGCCAAGCGGCGCTGCGCGTGGGCCGAGGGCAACGCGCTGCATGAGGCCTATCATGACGCTGAATGGGGCGTACCCGTGCGCGATAGCCGTGAGCTTTGGGAACTGCTGATGCTGGAAGGCTTTCAAGCGGGCCTGGCGTGGATCGTGGTGCTAAAGAAGCGCGAGGCGCTGCGCACGGCTTTCAGGCAGTTCGATCCCGAGAAGGTCGCCCGGTTCACGGACCGCGACGTGCAGCGACTACTGAAGGACGAAGGCATCATCCGCTCGCGCGCCAAGATCAATGCGACCATTGACGGGGCGCGTATCTGGCTGAAGATGCGCGATGCCGGTGAGGACTTCGCGACCTGGATGTGGCAATTCGTGGGCGGCAAGCCCCTTCAGCGCAACGGGCCGGTGGCAGCACAGACGCCTCTGTCAGTCGAGATCTCGAAGGCTCTCAAGAAAAGGGGCTTCAGGTTCGTCGGCCCGGTGATCGTCTACGCATTCATGCAGGCAGCGGGCATCGTGAACGATCACGCGCCGCATTGCTTCCGGCGCAGTGCGGTCGCAAAGCTGCGCTGAAGGGACGACTAGCTCGAAGCCGGCGGCTGGCCACCAGCCCTGCGCAGGACGGTTCGGGCCATGATCGACCAGTAACGAGCCGGCCGCAGGCGCTGGATCCAGTCCATGACTCGCGCGTCCCTGCCGACCAAAATTCTGGGCTCGTTGCGCGCGATGCCGCGAAGGATGCGCGACGCCGCAGCCGCCGGTGTGGTGCGTGCCATCTGCTCGAAACGCTGCAGCAGCGGTGCGCGATCGGCCCGGTCGCGCAGATACGCGCCCGCCTGAGAGTTGCGGGCGATGTTCGTCTTGACGCCTCCCGGATGCACCACCGACAGACGTACCGGGCTGTGGCTCATCGCCAGTTCATGACGTACGCTCTCGGAGAAGCCACGGACCGCGAACTT
>DATMRM010000012.1:0-11938 GCA_035566155.1 Steroidobacteraceae bacterium
CACTGGCGATCATCGGCAGCGGCGCCCGCGGCGGCAACATCACCAGGTTGATCGCCACCGTGTCCGGCGCATTGATCGGTTGCGGCTCGAGCAGCGCAAGGGGGGCATGGGCCCGCTCGCGTGCCCGCTCCGCGGCTACCAGTTCTGGCGGCGGCGAGGTCTCTTCGGGGGTCAGCAACAGACCGTGGCGGCGCAGCGCAAGCCCTAAGTCTGATCGGCTGGTAAAGGTGGTGAAGGGGACCGCGATCAGCATGCCAACCACGACCGGCAGCATCCACCAGATGAAATCCGGCGCCAGCATCACAATCACGGTGCCCCAAACCAGGCCGATGGCCACGTGCCAACGATGGCGCAGAAAGGCTTCGTGCCAAGTGACGCCACGATCGCCCCGAGGCTGAGCGTCCCAGCCGACGCTGCGGCCAAACAGCGCGCGCAAGACGAACTCGGAGTGAAACAGCATCATGATGGGAGCCATCAACATGCTCAGTGCCTGCTCGATCATGCAGCTCAGCAGGAACTTGCGTGAGCCACCAAACGCCGCGCGCGCGCTCTTGTCGCGCAGCGTCAGATAAGCCCCGAGCATCTTCGGCACGAACAGCACGACCACCGTCATGATCAGCAGTGCGGCGATCTCGCCATCGCGATACTGCGGCCAGCTCGGGAATAGCGTGTGCGCGCCGGCCTGGAAATAGTGGTGACCGGTGACGGCCTCCGCGCAGGTGACGATCGAGGTCACGATCAGCACCAGCAGCCACAGCGGTGAGCTGACATAGGACAGGATGCCGGTCAGCAGATGGATGCGGCTCAGCCAGTGCAGGCCATGCATCGGCATGACGCCGACATGCTGTAGGTTGCCCTGCGCCCAGCGCCGGTCGCGCGCTGCGAAGTCGATCAGGTTGGAGGGGATTTCCTCCCAGCTTCCCGGGATGTTCGCCACCAGCCACACCTTGTAACCGGCGCGACGGATGAACGCAGCCTCGACGATGTCGTGGCTCATGATCTCGCCGCCGAACGGCGGTTTGCCGGGCAGTTTTGGCAGTGCGCAGTAGTCAGCGAACGGCTTCATGCGCAGGATCGCGTTGTGACCCCAGTAGTTGCTCTCGCCGAGCTGCCAGAAGGCGATACCGCTGGCGAACATCGGTCCGCTCACGCGTACCGCGAATTGCAGGATGCGCGCGAACAACGTGTCGCGGCCGGTCAGCAGCGGCAGGGCCTGAATCACGCCGACGTCCGGATGCGTTTCCATGAGCTGCGTCAGTGAGACCAGCGCTGACCCGGACATGATGCTGTCGGCGTCCAGAACGATCATGTGATCGTAGGCGGCGCCCCAGCTGCGCACGAATTCAGCAATATTGCCGGACTTGCGACCGATGTTATCGGCGCGCCGCCGGTAGTAGATACGCTCCGCGGCCGCTGCACGCGCGCTGAGCGCGTGCCAGCAGCGCTCCTCTTCCCGGGCGATCTCGGGCTTGCGGGTATCGGACAGGATGAAGAAATCAAAACACTGAGCCTGCGCATGCGGCTGCTGTTGCAGCGATCCCCAGATGGCTTCGACACCGGCAAACACGCGCGCAGCATCTTCGTTGTAGATCGGAATCACGATCGCGGTCCGGCTCTGCAGGACGTGGGATGCGACCTCGTTGAGTTGTAGCTGCGCAGGGTCGCGGCCAATCAGCCGTACGAAAAAGCCGGCGATCGCGGTCCAGAAAGCGCCTGAGATCCAGGTGAACAGCACGAAGAACATCAATAGCGACAGCAGCTCGAGCGCGGACACGCCATTGGCCTTCAGAATGTCGAGCATCAGGAAGCCACCGGCCAGCGCCGAGGCGAAAGTGAGTCCGAAGAACAATGAGCGACGCCAGAGCGCCTGATGCTGCAGCCAGCGGTCGTTGTCAGTGCTCTGCTTCATGGTGTCCATAGATACATCCAGGTCTCGGTCAGGGCTTCCCCGTACAGAGTCAGATAGCAATGCAGATCGACACCCTGGGTATTCTTCGGCTGCAGTCGAAGACTTACCCGCCACATACCATTTTCCGCCAGTCGCTGCACGGTCACGTTGTCTATGTCGCCATTGTGCGCCCCGAGGGCGGCTTTCACCGGTTGGTTGCCGACCAAAGCATCCAGGTCTCCACCCGAGAAGTCGATCAGCAGGCGCCGACTATTGTCGCGACCGTGCGCCGGTGCCGTGCGTGTCGCGACCGCCCGTCCGCCCGGCGGCCAATTGGAGGCCTGACTATAGGCGGACAACAAGTAACCGAAGCTGAACGGCTTATGCGGCTGCAGTGGGCTCTTGGGTACCCAGAAGGCGACGATGTTGTCGTGAATGGACTCGTCGGTTGGGATTTCAACCAATTCCACGGTGCCCTTGCCCCAATCCCCGAGTGGCGCGACCCAGTAGCTGGGACGTTGCTGGTAGCGCGCATCCTCATCCTGGTAGTGCGCAAAGTCGCGGTCGCGCTGGCTCAGGCCGAACCCCCGCGGGTGCTCATCCGAAAAGCTGGAGATTCGCAGCGCCTTGGGATTGCTCAGCACGCGCCAAAGCCACTCCCCCGCGCCGGTCTGCATCATCAGCCCGTCGCTGTCATGCACTTCAGGACGGTAGTCGTCGTAAGGGCGGGGCCGGTCCTCTCCGTAAAAGAACATCGAGGTCATCGGCGCAAGTCCCAGTTTGTCCACCGCCTTGCGCGGATACAGGGTGGCGGTGACTTCGAGCGTCGTGGTGTTACCTGGAACGATTTCAAAGTGATACGCGCCGGTGAGGCTCGGTGAGTCCAGCAGCGCATAGACCGTCAGGGTGCGCTGCTCGGGTGACGGCCGGACCAGCCAGAAATCGGTAAAGTAGGGGTACTCCTCGCCACCGTTGGTGCTCGCGACGTTGATCGCAAGTCCGCGGGCGGAGGCACCGTAGCTCTGGTCTCGACCCAGCATCCTGAAATACGAGGCCCCCAGAAAGGCGATCAGCTCATCCTTGTAATCGGGCCGCTGCAACGGATAGTGAACCCGCAGTCCGGCAAACCCCAGGTCCGCCGGCAGGTCCTTGGGTACCGAGACCTTGCCGTAGTCGAACTGCGCCGGGCTGTAGTTCACAGGGAGAAGCTCGCCGTCTTCACCTACCTCCGTGACGTTGACCCGGCGATCGAAGCTCGAGCCCCGGTGAAAGAACTGGACTTCGAACATCGCCTGATTGCGCCAGAGCGCGTTGTCCGGCCGGAACTGAATGGTGCGATAGTCCTCGTAGCTGAGCTTGGCGATGCTGTCCGGAAGCTTGCTGCTACGATCTCGGTAGGCTTCCTCGGAGCGCTGCTGCGCCAGATGCTGCACGCTCTCAAACCCGAAACGAGGGGCCGGCGCCGGCAGGGCGGCCTTGTGCTGGGGTGATACGGCGCTGGAATGTTCGATCACGACTGCGATCGCCGTCACTGTCAGCAGCAACCAGAATCGCGTCCGCACTGCGTACTCCTAGCGTCATCAACGACAAAGGCCTCCAACGCTGCACCGGATCGCCCTCGCTCACGGCGCTTACTGTTAAACAGGGGCCGTCGAGATATTGGCATTGCCAGAGGCGGCGCTGAGCGTTGAAGTCTCTGAAAGCCTTGTCGGACTTGTGAGGACAGAGCATACATGGCGGCAATGAATCCGAAGCTGAATACTAAGAAGTGAACGGCGGTTCACTTTTTGGATTGGCTAGGGTACAGTCCGCTCGCGACCTTCAGAGCATGGGCAATCTCCTCCAGACAAAAGTCCGACCTGGCGATCCGCAGTTCGAGGCCAATGCCAGCATGATGCAGGGGCTGGTGGTGCAACTGCGTGAGCGCACGCAAGCCTTGGCGCAGGGCGGCAGCCTGAGTGCGCGCGAGCGTCATCGCGCCCGCGGCAAACTGCTGGTGCGCGATCGGATCGAGCTGCTGCTCGATCCGGGTGCGCCGTTTCTCGAGCTCAGCCCGCTGGCGGCGTATGACATGTACGGCGGGGAGGTGCCGGCGGCCGGGATGGTGACCGGTATCGGCCGCGTCAGTGGCACCCAATGTGTGATCGTCGCCAACGATGCCACCGTCAAAGGCGGTACTTACTACCCGCTGACCGTCAAGAAGCATCTGCGCGCGCAGGAGATTGCAGCCGAGAATCAGCTGCCCTGCATCTATCTGGTGGACTCTGGTGGAGCTTTCCTGCCGATGCAGGATGAGGTGTTCCCTGACAGGGAGCATTTCGGACGCATTTTCTTCAACCAGGCGACGCTGTCGGCGCGAGGCGTGCCGCAGTTGGCCTGTGTGATGGGCTCCTGCACCGCCGGTGGCGCGTATGTGCCGGCGATGTCCGATGAGAGCGTCATCGTCAAAGACAACGGCACGATCTTCCTGGGCGGGCCGCCGCTGGTCAGAGCGGCCACCGGCGAGGTCGTGAGCGCGGAGGAGCTGGGTGGTGCCGACGTGCACACGCGCATCTCCGGCGTGGCCGATCACTATGCGCAAAGCGATGAACACGCACTGTCGATCCTGCGCCGCATCGTCGCCAATCTGAACCGGCGTTCACCGTCAACGCCGGCACTGCAAGCGGTGGAGGAACCGCGCTACGACCCGGCTGAGCTCTATGGAATCATCCCGGCCGACAGCCGCAAGCCCTATGATGTACGCGAAGTGATCGCGCGCGTGGTGGACGGTTCGCGTCTCGATGAATTCCGACAGCGCTATGGCAACACATTGGTCACTGGATTCGCGCACCTCTATGGCTGTCCGGTCGCCATTCTGGCCAACAACGGCATTCTCTTCTCAGAGTCGGCGCTCAAGGGTGCTCACTTCATCGAGCTGGCCTCGCAACGCGGTATCCCGCTGCTGTTCCTGCAGAACATCTCCGGATTCATCGTCGGCAAGAAGTATGAAAACGCCGGCATCGCCAAAGACGGCGCCAAGCTGGTCACGGCGGTCGCGACCAGTGCGGTACCCAAGCTGACACTGCTGATCGGTGGCTCGTTCGGAGCAGGGAACTACGGCATGTGCGGGCGGGCGTACGGCCCGCGCTTTCTATGGAGCTGGCCGAACGCGCGAATTTCGGTGATGGGCGGCGAGCAGGCCGCCAGTGTACTGGCGACCGTGCGCCGAGAGTCGCTGGAGGCCCAGGGCAAGAGCTGGAGCGCGCAGGATGAGGAGGCCTTCAAGGCGCCCACCCGGGCGCAGTTCGAGGCCCAGGGCACCGCGTACTATGCGACTGCGCGCCTGTGGGACGATGGCATCATCGATCCGGTGCAGACACGGCGCGTGCTGGGATTGAGCCTGTTTGCCGCACTCAATGCACCCATCGGTCAGACGCGCTTCGGCGTGTTCCGGATGTGAGGCCTCATGGCCGACTTTGAAACGTTGCAACTCGAGTCCGACCGCGGATGCACGACGGTGTGGCTCAATCGTCCGGATCGGCACAACGCCTTTCACGAAGGCGTGATCGCGGACCTGACGCGCTGTTTCGAGCGCCTGTCAACGGATCCGGCGGTGCGCATGATCGTGCTTGCCGGCCGCGGGCGCAGTTTCTGCGCCGGCGCGGATCTGGAATGGATGCAGCGCCAGGCATCGGCTCACTACGATACGAACATCGCCGATGCGCGGCGCCTGGCAATCATGCTGCGGACGATCGCGCAGACACCGAAACCCATCCTGGCACGCGTGCATGGGGCCGCGCTCGGTGGCGGGCTCGGATTGATCTGCGTGTGCGACCTGGCGATTGCGGCACCCGAGGCCACGTTTGGGACGACTGAAGTGCGACTCGGGCTGACACCCTCCACCATCGCTCCCTATGTCCTCAATGCCATCGGCGAGCGCGCGGCCGGGCGCTACTTCCTGACGGGTGAGCGCTTCGATGCGCATGAGGCGCTGCGCATCGGGCTGGTTCACGAACTGGTTGAAGCCGATGCGCTCGATGCGCAACTGGCGAAGATGCTGGATGCGCTGCGTCAGTCGGGCCCGAAGGCACAGGCGCACTGCAAGGAGCTGGTCGCTCTGCTGCGTGATCGCGATCCGACCGAGCCACTGATTCTGGAACAGACCGCGCGCAGCATCGCCGACGTGCGTTCGGGTGAGGAAGCGCGCGAAGGCATCGCGGCGTTCCTCGCCAAGCGAAAACCCGGCTGGATCGGTTAACGGGTGTGTTTCATCGCATTCTCATCGCCAATCGCGGCGAAATCGCCTGCCGCATCATCGCAACCTGCCGTCGGCTCGGCGTCGAGACGGTGGCGGTCTATTCCGAGGCGGATGCGAATGCCCGCCACGTGCGGCTGGCCGATCAGGCGATCGGTGTCGGCCCGGCAGCCGCGCGCGACAGTTATCTGCGGATGGATCGGATCATCGAGGCCGCGCAGCGCAGCGGCGCACAGGCGATCCATCCGGGCTATGGGTTTCTATCCGAGAATCCGGAGTTCGCACTGCGCGTCGCCGAGGCGGGCCTGACCTTCATCGGTCCGACGGTGGAAGCGATGCGCGCCATGAGCTCGAAGGCCACGGCCAAGCAGCTCATGGAGCGCTCAGGCGTACCCCTGCTGCCCGGCTACCACGGTGACGATCAGGATGCATCGGTGCTGCGTCGTGAAGCCGAGCGCATCGGCTATCCGGTGCTCATCAAGGCCACCGCCGGCGGCGGCGGCAAGGGCATGCGCGTGGTCGAGAACGCGGGGCAGTTCGACGAACGGCTCGCCAGCTGCCAGCGCGAAGCCAAGGGCAGTTTCGGCGACGCGCGGGTACTGCTGGAAAAATTTCTGCTGCGCCCGCGACACATCGAAGTGCAGATCTTCGGCGATACACATGGGCAGGTCGTGCACCTGTTCGAGCGCGACTGCTCTTCGCAGCGACGGCATCAGAAGGTGCTGGAAGAAGCGCTGGCGCCGCACCTGGGGCCCGAGCAGCGCGAGAGCGTGACACGCGCGGCCTGCAGTGCGGCTCGCGCGGTGGGCTATGTCGGTGCTGGCACAGTCGAGTTTCTGTTCGACCCGGGTGTGGGATTCTATTTCATGGAAATGAATACCCGCATTCAGGTCGAACATCCGGTGACCGAGATGATCACGGGTCTGGACCTGGTGGAATGGCAGTTGCGCGTCGCCGTGGGCGAGCCCTTGCCGAAGTCGCAGGCGGACATCTCGTCGAGCGGGCACGCGATTGAAGTGCGACTGTACGCCGAAGTACCGGAGTCGGGCTTCCTGCCCTCGAGCGGTACGATCAAGCTGTTTGATCTGCCGGTACGAGCGCCGGGCGTTCGGATTGAGAGTGGTATCGAAGCGGGGGACGCTGTCGGTATCGACTATGACCCGATGCTGGCGAAACTCATTGTGCATGCCGACTCGCGGCCTGAGGCCGTGGCGCTGCTGCTGCGCGCGCTGTCGGAAGTGCGCATCGGCGGAGTCGGCAACAATGTTGCGTTCCTGCGTCGGCTGGCCGCGAGCCCCGAGTTCGCACGCGGTGAGGTGGATATCGGTTTCATCGAGCGCACCCCGTCGATCGTGCACGGCGCGCAACTCGCGCCTGAACCGCGTGCGCTGGCGGCCGCCGCCCTGTGGGTGCTGACGCATGAGACCTGGATGGCGCGAGGTGACGCGGACGGCGTCTGGGCTCGCAACGATGGCTGGCGACTCAATGCGCATCTGATCCGTACGCTGCAGTTCGAGACTGGCACAGCGCAGCCAGCGCTGGCAACGGTGTTCATTCACTACGCACCGGGCGCGGTGCGGGTGGCGGTGGGCGATCCGGCCGCAGCCGTCCCGGCATCCCTCCAGGCTGAAGGCGAGGGCCTGTTTCATCTGCTGTTCGGCGCCGAGGGCGCGCGCGTACGGGTGGCGCCGGACGGCGAGTATTTGCGCCTCGGAGTAGGCGATGCGGAGTACCGACTGCGGTGGCGCGATCCGCGCCAGCCGGTGGTGGAGGGGTACCTGGCCGATAGCGGCCTCGCGGCACCGATGCCCGGGCGTATCATTGCGCATGTGGTCGCCGCCGGAAACACCGTGAGCAGAGGCGCGCCGCTGCTGATCATGGAAGCGATGAAGATGGAGCACACGATCTGTGCGCCCGCCAACGGCGTCGTGCGCGCCTATCTCGCGGCCGTCGGTCAGCAGGTGAGGGAAGGTACTGAACTGATCGATTTCGAGGCGCAGCAATGAAATTGCCGACCCGGCTGACATAGCGATGGAACCGAGTGCTGCCATCTGGGCCCGGCGCCTGATGCTCTCGGCGCTGTTGCTGGGATTGGGTCTGCTGTGTCTGCTGATTCTCTGGCCCTTCGTCACGCCGATCGTCTGGGCGGCGATCCTGGCGTTCGCCAGTTGGCCGCTGTATCGCAAGCTGCGTCATCGGATGCACCACTGGCACACGATCCCTGCCTTAGTGATGACGCTGTTGCTCGGCTGCGCCGTCATTGTGCCGGTGCTGTGGATCATGGTGCTGGTCCAGCGCGAGCTGCTGCTGGCCTATCAAAGCTTGAGCAAGTACCTGGCCGAGGGGCCGCATACATTGCCCGCATTCCTGACCAACATTCCCTGGCTGGGTGAGCAACTGCAGGAATACACCAACCGCTATCAGGCCGATCCCACCGAAATTACGCAGGATGTGAGCGCCTATACCTTGAGCTGGGCCAGAAATATCGGCGGCATCCTCAGTTCGGTCGGCCGCAATGTCGCGCGGCTTTCCCTGACGCTGATCACGCTGTTCTTTTTCTATCTCGATGGCGCCGCCATCGCGCATCAGACCCATCGGGTGATACAGCGGTTCTTTGGCGATCGCATCGATCGCTACATCGAGATCGCGGGTCGCATGACGCGCGCGGTCGTGTACGGGCTATTGATCACCAGTCTGTTGCAGGGTGTGATCGCGGCGATCGGCTACTGGATAGCGGGTTTGAAGGCACCGGTTCTGCTCGGCTTTCTCACCGGTATCCTGTCGGTGGTGCCAATGGTGGGAACCGCCATCGTATGGGTACCCGCCGGTATATGGTTATTGTCAAGCGGACATGTAGGGTGGGGCGTGTTCCTTCTGATCTGGAGCGCGGCGCTCGTGTACCCGGCAGACAATGTGCTGCGTCCTATCCTCATCAGCAGCTCGGTCAGCGTCCCCTTCCTACTCGTCATGTTTGGCGCGCTGGGCGGTCTGCAGGCCTTTGGACTCATGGGTCTGTTTCTCGGACCGGTGCTACTGGCAACCGGTCTGGCTCTGTGGCGTGAATGGAGCGAGCAACCGGCGGCGCCAGTTCCATAAATCCTGTCCACTAGTGTAGGGTTCAGCCCCGTGAAAATACCTTCCGAAACCACTTCCTCCGCTGGTTCCCGATTGCGCGCCGCGGTGGCCGAAGAGCGACCACTACAAGTCGTCGGGGCGATCAACGCCTACGTTGCGCGCATGGCGGAAGCGACCGGATTTCGCGCGATCTATCTGTCCGGTGGCGGCCTGGCTGCCAACTCGCTGGGCGTACCCGATCTGGGTATCAGCGCGCTGGAGGATGTGCTGATCGACATTCGTCGCATCAGCGATGCCTCGGGTCTGCCATTGCTGGTCGATGCGGATACCGGCTGGGGCGGCGCGTTCAACATCGCGCGCACGGTACGCTCGATGATCAAAGCCGGCGCGGCGGGGATGCATATCGAGGATCAGGTCTCGGCCAAGCGCTGCGGCCATCGACCCGGCAAGGAAATCGTGCCGCTGGAAGAAATGGTCGATCGCGTCAAGGCGGCGGTTGATGCGCGTACGGATCACGGCTTCGTGATCATGGCGCGCACCGATGCGCTGGCGAGCGAAGGGCTGGAGCGCGCAATCGAGCGCGCACGCGCATGCGTGGATGCCGGGGCCGACATGATTTTTCCGGAAGCGGTTCGCGATCTGACGCAGTACCGCAAATTCAAGGATGCGCTCGCAGTGCCGATCCTGGCCAACATCACCGAGTTCGGTCACACCCCGCTGTACACGCGCGATGAGCTAGGCTCGGTCGGTGTGGATATCGTGCTGTATTGTTGTTCTGCGTATCGTGCGATGAACGCTGCAGCGCTGGCGACCTACCAGGCGATCCGCCGCGACGGCACGCAAAAGCACGTGCTCGAGCAGATGCAGACCCGTGCGGATCTGTACAAGTATCTGGACTACGATGCCTTCGAACAAAGGCTGGATCGACTGTTCGCGGCTGGAAAGGGGAAGTAGGTGGCGAAGAAATCCGTCGCTCTGTCGGGAGTGGTCGCCGGCAATACCGCGCTGTGCACGGTGGGACTGACGGGCAACGACCTGCACTACCGCGGCTATGACATCCTGGATATCGCCGACATCTGCGAGTTCGAGGAAATCGCATACCTTCTGATTCATGAAAAGTTTCCGAACACGCGCGAGCTGGCTGCCTACAAGGCACGGCTCAGGAAGGCGCGCGATCTGCCGCCGGCGCTGCGCCAGGCGCTGGAGCTGCTGCCGCCTGACAGCCATCCGATGGATGTGCTGCGGAGCGGCGTTTCGGTGCTCGGATGTCTGGAACCGGAGGGACTCAAGCACGAGAGCGACGGTGCGCGGGACATCGCCGACCGGCTGATTGCCTGCCTGTCCCCGATGCTGTGCTACTGGTACCACTACAGCCACAGTGGCAAGCGCATCGAGATCAATACCGACGACGATTCGATCGCCGGCCACTTTCTGCATCTGCTGCACGGCAAGCCGCCCAGTGCGTTGTGGACCCGTGCGATGCATACCTCGCTCAATCTTTATGCGGAACACGAGTTCAACGCATCGACTTTCACCGCGCGTGTGATCGCGGGCACCGGCTCGGATCTGTATTCCTGCATCACTGGCGCGATCGGCGCGTTGCGCGGACCCAAGCACGGCGGAGCCAACGAGATCGCGTTCCAGATTCAGGAGCGCTACGACTCGCCCGATAGGGCAGAAGCGGACATCACCCAGCGCGTCTCGAACAAGGAAGTCATCATCGGCTTCGGTCATCCGGTCTACACCACCGGCGATCCGCGCAATGAAGTCATCAAGCGCGTTGCCAGGCGCCTGGCCGAAGCCGCGCACGACCTGCGCCATTATGCGATTGCCGAACGCATCGAATCGGTGATGTGGTCGGCCAAGAAGATGTTTCCCAATCTCGACTGGTTCTCCGCGGTGTCCTATCACCTGATGAGTGTGCCGACGGCGATGTTCACGCCGCTGTTCGTCGTGGCACGCACCACCGGCTGGGCGGCGCACGTCATCGAGCAGCGCATCGACGGCAAGATCATCCGCCCGAGTGCGAATTACACCGGGCCCGAGAATCTCAAGTTCGTCGCGCTCAAGGACCGACCATGAGCTCACACGACTACAAATCGGCGCAGCGTCCTGCGCCGGACGCGGTACTCACCGCCATCGCGGACTACGCGATCCACTATCGCCAGCCCAGTGATCTGGCTCGGGAGACCGCCTACTACTGCCTGATGGACACGCTCGGTTGCGGCTTTCAGGCACTGCGCTACCCGGCCTGCACGCGCATGATGGGCCCGGTGGTCCCGGGTGCGCAGATGCGCGGCGGAGCGCGCGTGCCAGGCACCGGTTACGAGCTCGACCCGGTCGCCGCGGCGTTCAACATCGGGACAATGATTCGCTGGCTGGATTTCAACGACACCTGGCTGGCGGCCGAATGGGGCCATCCGTCGGACAATCTCGGCGGCATCCTCGCGGTCGCGGACTATCTGTCGCGTGCCGCCTCGGTGCAGGGCCGCGCCGTCATTCCGGTCAGCACTCTGCTTCGGGCGATGATCCAGGCGCATGAGATTCAAGGCGTGCTCGCACTCGAGAATAGTTTCAACCGGGTTGGTCTGGATCATGTGCTGCTGGTGCGGGTGGCCTCGACCGCAGTGGTGAGCGCGCTGCTGGGAGGCACGCGCGAGCAGGTCATCAATGCGGTGTCGAATGCCTGGATCGACGGCGGCGCGCTGCGCACCTACCGGCACGCCCCCAACACCGGCTCG
>DATMRM010000013.1:0-6647 GCA_035566155.1 Steroidobacteraceae bacterium
GGAGTTTTTCTCCAGTGCCTATGGCTTGCGTGGTGCCAGACAGCGCGAGCGTATCGAATGGGCGATTGCGCAATTTGAACTGGGGGACCAGTTGCGCGGTACCAGTGCGCAACTGCCCGGCGGCTACAAGCAGCGGCTGGCGATGGCGGCAGCGTTGCTGCACGAACCGGAGATCCTGTTCCTGGATGAGCCCACGAGCGGCGCCGATCCGCTGGCGCGCCGCGCCTTCTGGGCGCGTATCACCTCGCTGGCGCAACAGGGTGTCACGGTCATCGTCACGACGCACTTCATGGAGGAGGCCGAGTATTGCGATCGCATTGCGATCATGGACGCCGGCCGCATCCTGGCGCAGGGCTCACCGGCGCAGGTGCGGGCGTTGGGCCACGCGGCGAGTGAACAGCCGACCATGGATGACGCCTTCGTCTCGATCGTGACGCGAGCGCGTCGCGATCGGGCTGCGCAGCCCGCATGAGCCCGAGCGTCCGGCCGTACTGGCGCATCAAGCTACAGCGCGTGCGGGCACTGATCATCAAGGAATCGCGTCAGATTGTGCGCGACCCTTCCAGTATCGCGATCGGTGTCATTCTGCCGCTGATTCTGATCCTGCTGTTTGGCTACGGCCTGTCGCTGGATGTGCGCAATGTACCGATTGCCGTCGTGATGGATCAGCCGTCCACCCAGGGGCAGGAGTTGCTCGCGGCGCTGCAGCTGTCGCCTTATTTCAATCCGCGGCAGGTCGCGACGATGCCGGCGGCCGAGAATCTCATGGCGCACGGTGAGGTGGATGGCATCGTGCATCTGGCGCAGGAGTTTGATCGTCGCATGAGCGCGGGTGATGCGCAGCTACAGCTGATCGTGCAGGGCGGGGATGCCAACCGGGCCCGCATCATCGAGGCCTATGTGCAAGGCGCGGTGGGTGTCTGGGCGGCTCATCGGGCAGCACAGGGGCGCGGCGGATCCGTGGGGCCGGTCCTCGTACAATCGCGCCTGTGGTTCAATGATGCGAACGAGAGTCACTACTTTCTGGTTCCGGGCCTGATCGTGCTGGTCATGACCCTGATCGGCGGACTGCTCACCGCCATGGTCGTCGCACGCGAGTGGGAGCGCGGCACTTATGAGGCGCTACTGGTGACCCCGGTCCGCAGCGAAGAAATCCTGCTCGGCAAGACTCTGCCGTACTTTGTACTGGCGCTGATCGGCTTTTCACTGTGCGCGCTGTCGGCACAGTTCCTGTTCCATGTTCCGTTGCGCGGCTCATTCTGGATATTGCTGTTCGATTCGATGCTATACGTGCTGGTTGCCTTGGGCATCGGTCTGTTGATCTCCTCGTGGGTCAAGAGTCAGCTGGTGGCGAGCCAGCTCACCATGCTGGTGACGTTCATGCCGGCCTATATTCTCTCCGGGTTTCTGTTTGATTTGCGCAGCATGCCGCTGGCGGTACGCTTCGTGACCTATCTGCTGCCCGCGCGCTACTACGTGGCGCTGCTGCAGAGCGTGTTTCTGGCGGGCGATGTCTGGTCAGTCATCGTTCCCAACACCCTGGTGCTGGCGTTGATGGCGGGGTTGCTGGCACTGGCCAGCCGCGCCGTCATGCGCAAACGGCTGGAGTGATTCGAGTGCTCGCGTCGATCTACCGGATACTGGCCCTGACGCGCAAGGAGCTGCTGGCGGTGCTCAAGGATCGGCGCGGGCGCATGAGCCTGCTGATACCGCCGGTCGTTCAAGCGCTGATCTTTGGCTATGCTGCCACCTACGACCTGAATCACGTGCCGTATGCCGTGTTCGACCAGAGTCATAGCGGCGCCTCGCAGCAGTTGCTGGCGCATATCGACGGGTCCGGCGTGTTTCAACGGGTAGCCACTCTGAGCCAGGCGCAGGACATCGCACGCGAGGTGGATTCGCGCAAGGCGCTGCTGGCACTGGTCATCGACTCGGATTTCGAGCGTCGGATGTTCAGTGGCCAGGGCGCGCAGCTGCAGGTCATCGCGGACGGCCGCAACTCCAATACCGCCGGAACCGCCATGGGATATCTGGGCGCCGTCGTCAAGCGTTTCAACACGCAATGGCGACGCGATCATGGGCTGGGGCCGCCGTCGCTGACGATCACTGCACGCGCCTGGTACAACCCGAATCTCGAGACGCGCTGGTACATGATTCCCGGCATGATCGGAACGCTGACGCTGCTACAGACGCTGATGCTCACCGCGATGTCGGTGGCGCGCGAACGCGAGCAGGGTACCTTCGATCAGCTGCTGGTGACACCCTTCCGGCCGTATGAGCTGATGGCGGGCAAGGCTTTGCCATCCATGCTCGTCGGAATCATCCAGGCCACCGGCGTATTGCTGGTCGCGCAATTGTGGTTTCGCATTCCGTTCGCCGGATCCTACCTGACGCTGTATATCGGACTGCTGGTGTTCCTGATGGCAGCGGTCGGGATGGGATTGCTGGTGTCCGCAGCATCCGCCACGATGCAGCAGGCCATGCTCTATTCGATGCTGCTGATCATGCCGTTCGCGCTGCTGTCAGGGTTAACAACACCTGTGAGCAACATGCCTGGGTGGCTGCAGTATCTGACCGCGATCAATCCGTTGCGCTACGCGATCGATATCACGCGCCGCGTCTATCTTGAAGGCGCGGGACTTGCGCTGCTGGGAGGGGATCTGCTGCCGCTGGCGATCGTCGCAGCCGCGACCCTGTCGATTTCTTCCTGGGTGTTCGCGCACCGGATGCAGTAATGAAACGAGGCGTTCGTCGGCCGATCGGATGGCTGCGTTGGCTGTGCTGCGGCCTGATCGCAAGTGGCTGCAGCGTTGGCCCCAACTTCGTGCGGCCGCAGGCGCGGACGCCGGAACACTGGAGCGCGGCTTCAGCGCCGGCAGCGGCCCCGCGCGCCAGTCACCTCAGTGAAGACGGCCAGCTGGCCGAGCGCTGGTGGCTGCAATTCAACGATACCGGCATGCAATCCCTGATCGAGCGGGCCCTCAAAGCCAATCTTGATCTGAGAATAGCCATGCAGCGCGTCGAGGAGGCGCGTGCACAGCGCGATGTGACCGGGGCGCAGGCCTGGCCGAGACTGAGCGTGGGCGCCAGCTACACCCGGGCGCGATTGAGTCAAACGACCCCAACCGGATCGCTGTTCAGTTCGGTCGGTCAGATTTCGCTGCCGGGCGGGGCCCATGTGAATGTACCGCTCAGCTACAACCAGTTTCAGACCGACGCGGATGCTTCCTGGGAAATCGATCTGTTTGGACGGGTGCGGCGCGCGCTCGAAGCGGCCAACGCGCAGATTCAGGTATCGATCGAAGACGAACACGCCGTGCAGCTGACGCTGATGTCGGATGTGGCGCAGAGCTACATCGAGTTGCGGGGCGCACAATTGCGCAAAGCGACCGCGGTCGAGAACATCGCCACGTTGAGCGAGCTGCTGGAACTCACGCAGCAACGGCGCGATGCCGGTCTCACGAGCGATGAGGACGTCAGCCGAAGCGCAGCGCAGCTGGATGCGACGCGGTCCGACCTTCCGGCCCTGGAGCTGCAGATCGTCGAAGGCATCAACGCTCTGAGCGCATTGCTGGCTCGGGAGCCGGATGCGCTGCGCGCGGAACTCGAGACGGCCGCGCCGATTCCGGCCGTGCCGGAATCGGTCGCAATCGGTGTGCCCGCGGATCTGGCGCGACGGCGGCCCGACGTTCGCGAAGCCGAGGCCAGTCTGCACGTCGCCACCGCGCAGATCGGGGTTGCCACCGCAGACCTGTTTCCGCGCCTGGTGTTGAGCGCCCAGGGCGGATTGCAGTCGCAGGCGCTGAGCCAGCTTGGGGAGTGGGCGAGCCGTTTTGGATCGCTTGGTCCGAGCTTTCAGTTGCCGATCTTCGATCGTGGGCAATGGAGGACGGTGCATCTTGACAAGCTGCGGGCGCAGGAGAGCGCGCTCGCCTACCAGCGCACGGTCATCCAGGCGCTGCGGGAAGTGGCCAATGCGCTGGCCGCCTTCAATGCCGATCAGGATCGCCGTGTACAGCTTGATCGAGCGGTGAGTGAAAGCCGCGACGCACTGGCGCTTGCGCGGGAGCGGTATCAAAGTGGAGTGACGAACTTCATCGACGTGCTCGACGCGCAGCGCACGCTGCAGCAGAATGAGTCGGCGCTGATCGACGCTATCAGCGCGACGAGCGTGGATCTGGTGGCGCTTTATCGCGCGCTGGGAGGAGGGTGGAGCGATGCGATGGATCACTAGAATTGCTCTGGCGCTGTTGCTCGTGGTGGGAGTGGCACTGCTGTCGCTGGCGCTGGTCGTCAGTCACAACGGCGCATGCGTGAGCGCTCCAGGACCATCCGCGGATGCCGAGCGGATGAAAGCGATCGAATATCGCTGCTACGGTACGGCCGACGTGCTCAAGGTGGAGACGGTCGTACGGCCCGTCCCAGCGGACAACCAGGTGCGCGTGCAGGTGCGGGCGGCGTCGATCAATCCGCTGGATTGGCACTACCTGCACGGCACGCCCTACCTGATGCGCCTCAGTGCGGGAATCGGCACACCGAAGGATCCCGGGTTAGGCGCCGACTTCGCGGGCGTGGTCGAGTCGGTTGGCAGGAGCGTCACGCATTTCAAAGCCGGTGACGCCGTTTTCGGGCAGGCTGATGGTACGCTCGCCGAGTTCGTGACGCTGCCCGAGGACGGGAGTCTGGCGAGCAAGCCGGACAACATCTCGTTTGAACAGGCCGCTGCGATCCCGGTGGCCGGCGTCACCGCGCTGCAGGCGCTGCGCGATCAGGCGCACGTGCTACCGGGACAGAAGGTGCTGATCAACGGCGCTTCGGGAGGTGTGGGAACCTTTGCCGTACAGATCGCCAAGGCGCTCGGCGCCGAAGTGACTGGCGTATGCAGCACGCATAACGTCGAGATGGTGCGCTCGCTCGGTGCTGATCATGTGGTGGACTACACGAAAGAGGATTTCACCAAAAGCGATCAACGCTATGACGTGGTCCTGGACAACGTGGTCAATCATTCACTGTGGGACTATCGGCATGTGCTCACGCCCAAGGGCATCCTGGTCATCGTCGGTGGCGGATCGTCGAACGAGAATCCATGGATCGGAGCGTTCCAGGCGCCGCTGAAGGCGAGCGTCCAGTCGCTGTTCGTCAGCCCACGTTGGGTGATGTTCTTCGCTGATGTGAGCGCCAAGAACCTGACGGCGATGCATGATCTGGTCGCGAGCGGGAAGGTCACCCCTGTCATCGACCGACATTACGCGCTGGATGAGACCGCCACGGCGATGCGATACCTGGAACAGGGACACGCGCGGGGCAAGATCGTCATCGACATCCCGTAGCAGCCAGCCGAACCTGGGTTTCGCACGACCTGGGTTTCGCACGACGATGGTCGAGGGTGGCGGCTGGCTCGCGTTGCAGCGCCCTAGAATTCCAGATAGTCCAGTCTCGGCACCCGCTCGAAGGCGCGCTCGCGCCCGATGAGTGTAGCGCCATAGCACAGCGCGGTCGCGGCGATCCAGGCGTCATTTTCCCCGAGTCGGCGCGAAAGCGACGTCTGCAGCGGCGCTGTTCTCCAGGCAATGGCGCGCGACAGCTGAAGCACGCGGAAATGGCTGACAAACTCGTTCAGCGCCTGCGGATCAGTGAAACCCTCGGCGAACTCGCCAAGTGCTACCACACTGATCGCAACTGGCATCGATCGGTGCATTGCGAGAACCGCCGTTGCCACGCCGGGTTGATTCGCTGCAATCTCTCGTTCGAACTCGATGAGGAAGCTCGTGTCAAGCAGCAGCATGCGTCAGGATTGCTTGTTGCGCCTGCGACCCGCGCCTTTGCCCTTGTAAGGCTCCATTGCATCGAGTAGCTCGCCGGCAGTCAGTGCCGGGCGCTCCGCGAACAGCCGCCGGATGACACGAGAGAACGATTCGGTCCGATCGCGCTTCTCGCGAGCGAGGAGTTCGTAGGCATCCGTTTCGATCGAAATGGTCTTCGTGGGCATACACAGACCATACACGGGCCGTGTACGTCAGGTCAACCTCGTGCGGCAGTTGCCTCGATACGTCGATCGGTTGGCGGGTCGTGTGGGGTCTGCGACCAATGGCAATAGGGCGGGGCGAAATGCTCTGAGGGCGGACGGGCGGGAGCTCGGCGGCGGCTCAGCCGCCACGAATCAATTCGCGACGGTCAGACTGGCCAGATAGGCGATGACGTCGGCGCGGTTCTGCGCAGTCAGCTCCTTCTTCTTCATTTCCGTACCGGGCGCCCAATCCTGCGGATCGATCAGGAACGCGTCCAGATTCTCGCGAGTCCAGGTCATGTCCTTCTTTGCCAGCAGCGCGTCGGTGTAGTCGAAGTCCGGAGCGCTGGCGATATGACGGCCGACGACGCCACGCAGGGGAGGTGCCAGCGATCCACCGTGACACTCCTTACAGATGTTGCGATACACCTCCGCACCCGCGTCCGGATCGCCGGCCTGCGGCGAGGCGGTATCAGCGGCACCGCTCTTCAGGGCAGGAACGACGATCAGGCCTAGCAACAGGGCGCTTAACAGGTAGTGCGGTGTCCTGCTGGAGCTGGCGTTGGGCATTTCTGATGCTGTGCGAGGTTGGATCGGCGGGTGAATTCAAGTCTACGGGAACGTCGGCGGCGGCGCCAAT
>DATMRM010000014.1:0-2731 GCA_035566155.1 Steroidobacteraceae bacterium
TACCGACACCACCGGCGCACTGAAGTCGCGTTCATTGCGGTCCTGATGCAGGCTCAGGCGGTTGCCCGGCTCATAGCGATTGACCAGACAGGCATCGGGCTCAAAGTCCGCAAACCCGGCCGCGTCCGCCGCCTTGCTCGCCAGCGCTTTCATGCGAGCGGGGATCGCGGGCCAGTACCGACCGCCCTCCGGATCCGTGTCGGTGTAACGATAGCCATGTCGGTCGGTGACCCAGCCGACCTGGCCGCAATTCGTCATTGCGACGGACATGGTCAGGCCGCCCGGGGTCACCATATGACGCCATGGGGCAGCCTCTGCCACACGCAGTACTGCGTCGAACAGCTCCCTGGCCTGCCTCAGCGCGTAGCCTGACATCAGCACCGCATGCTCCGCGAAACGCTCGATCGCCGCGTGGGGCAGCAATGCCTGAGGCACGGGATCGGGCGAGCGGTGGGTAGCCATACGAGCAGGATAAGCTCGCGCGATGCCGCGTCAATTCGAGAGCGACCGCGGTATGGCAGAATGATGGCGGATGGCGCGCAGGATCAAAGTCCGCGAGTTTCTGGGATCCAGCGCCCGCAGGCACGCGCGCTCGCCTGGCTCCGAGCCCGGCGAAAATCCGGCGCTGCAGGCATATTGGGATGTGGTCGCGATGATCCCGCAGGGGAGAGTGTCCACCTACGGTGAGGTCGCGCGCATGGCCGGATTTCCGGGGCGTGCGCGGCAGGCCGGCGCGGCGCTGCGAAGGGTGCCGCCCGGCATGAATCTGCCCTGGCATCGCGTGGTCGGTGCCGGCGGACGCATTGTGTTTCCGAAATCGTCCAGCCACTTCCGTGAACAGGCGCGGCGGCTTCGCAGTGAGGGCGTGAAGGTCACCGCTGGCCGGGTCGCTAGCGAAGCACTGCTTCGCTGATCGCTACTGCCCGTTCTTTTTCAGCACCGCGACCATGCGCTCGTCGCTGGCGATCTCGCGAAAGAATTTCTTGAGTTCATCCGCCTGTGCGGCCGGTACGGTGACATTCTTGATTTCGTAGGTGCGGGTGTACTTCAAGATGTGACCGCTCAGCTCCGTTTTACTGTGGTAGGAACCGAACGCGTGCTCCTCGTTGACCGGCGGCGGCAATTCGTCCACGCCGTAGCCCTCGGGCAGGTTGATCTCGAATGTGTCGGTGTCTCGCTGCGGACCGTCGAAGTCGATGTCGTAGCGACGCGGTTCGCGGGTTTCGAGCAAGCCGGTCGATTTGCTGCCAATGACACGCGGGCGTACCGTCAACAGGCCGCCACTCAACTTGGCGTAGTGCGGTACCTCGAGAGTGTAATTCCATTCCAGCGGTCGGTTGGAGGCATGCAGATTGCCAATGCTCGCGTGCGTCAGCTGAAAGGTTGGGAATGAATCGGCCATGACCGACTCGACGGATTTGATTTGATCGGTCGCCTCGGTCGCCCCGACCACCGTACTGCGTTCAAATGCGGCCTCATCCCCGGTGCGCAGTTCGTGAACCTCACCCTGTAGGTTGCCGGCCTCATCCAGTTGCAGGTGCGCTGTGCGCTGAATGGAATTCGTGCTGGGGGGCATCTGCGGCAGTTTGATGAGTTGGCCCCCGTCAGGGGCGACCAGCAATCCGAAGCCGTTCTGCAGTGTGCCCGAGAGTTGTCCCAGCGGGGTGTAGCTATCGGTCGGATCAAACAGTAGCAGGCGAGCGAGCTTTGGATCGTTGATTACCGCCAGAAGACTCGGATCGTTCAGCTCCGGCGGCAATTGAATGGCGAGGATCGCGTGGTCGAAGGCAGGGTTTGCAGGGGTTGATTCGTCGATGGCGCCGCGCTGGGTATTGACCATCACGTAGTACGAATCGACGCCAATCTCCTTCAGCATCGAGCTCAGCAGTGTCGCCTTGTCCTTGCAGTCACCGTAACGATGGGAGAACACGTCCTTGGCTGGATGCGGTTGCAACCCGCCGATGCCCAGTTCGATCGCGACATAGCGGATATCGCTCTGCACGAAACCGGCCAATGCCTGCTCTTTGCCGAGCGTCGTCGTGGCTGAAGTCGTGAGTTCGAGGACTTTTTGTTTGATGTCCGGGCTTGCATCGCGTCGTCCCTGCGTCAAGGTCTGGTACCAGCTGCCGAACTCATTCCAGTTCTGAAAGCCCTGACCCTTGCCGCTGGGAGGTAGCAGCGCGATGGTCAAACGGGCCGCAACCGCATCGAATGACGGCATCCGACGCTCGGTGCGGATCCCTTTGACGTCCCTGACGATCCATTGCCGGCGGGAGTTGCCCGCGGCGGTCGGTGATTCCTCGTCGTGATGAATCCAGGTGGCCTTGTACTGCCAGCCTGGCGGGAGTTGCAGACTGTAGTGCGCTTCGCGCACGGGCACTGTTTCCTGAAAGGACCAGTCGTCGGTGAGCACATAGGGCCGCAGTTCCTGCTGGGTCTCATAGGCGATCAGGCTGCCGGGCTCAGCCGCTGGAATGTGCAGCAAACGAGCGCGCAGGTCGGACTCGAGCTCACCGTTCATGATGCCCGGCAGAGCGGTGTCGGCAGCGTCGCGATCGGAGACCTCGCGCACTTTGCCGTCGGTCGCCAGCGACCAGCCCTGCATATGAGTGATTCTGCTCTGTGCGTCGAAATCCAGGTGCACCACGCCCTTCGCGCTGCCCTGGGGCCGCAGAATCCGGTAGACCTTGCGCTCGAGACGCTCGATCTTGCCGGTGGATTCGACCGTTAG
>DATMRM010000015.1:0-2232 GCA_035566155.1 Steroidobacteraceae bacterium
GAACAACGCTTCGAGCGACTGGAACCAGGCCGCGGGAACTTCGGCGCCGAACGCGTGGCGCTCGGTGTAACGCTGGGCAAAGAGGGTCAGCGACGAGCCGCTCTGCTCGAAGCCGGCCCAAAAGAGTGCCGAGGCGATGAACAGAAGCATCATCACTCCGACGCGCTGGCGCTCGATGGCGGTCAAACCGGCGCCAATGAGCAGATAGGCAAAATACAGGACCGCGATCGCCACCACCGCCTCGGTGCTGACACTGGCCAGATAGACCGGATCGAGGTGAATGAGGCCGCTGAAACACAGCGCCACCAGCAGCACTGCAGCGATGACCGCGATGAGTGCGCCCCTCACCGCACCGCGACTCGCCGGTCCAGAGGGCGCCTTGCCGGCATCGCCCAGCAGCGAACGTCCCCACAGCATCTGGATCACTCCCGCGGTCATGCCCACGGCGGCACTGAAGAAACCGGCCGCCCAGCCGTACTTGAGTGCCAGCCAGCCGCAGATCAGCGGTCCCAGCCATCCGCCCAAATTGACGCCGACATAGAAGATGGTGAATCCGGCGTCTCGCCGTGCGTCTCCCGGCGGATAGAGCTGGGCGACGATGGCGCTGGAATTGGTTTTCAGCAGGCCTGTCCCGAGCACGATGACGAACAATCCGAGAAAGAACACCTCTTTGGTGGGCGCGACCCCCAGGGTGACGTGACCGAACGCGATGATGATGCCGCCGATCAGGACGGCGCGCTGCCCGCCGAGCAGTCGGTCACCGAACCATCCGCCGGGCAGACTGGCGATGTAGGTTCCACCCACGTACAAACCATAGATCGACACCGCCGTGCGATCGTCCAGTCCCAGTCCGCCGCGCGCCACTTGTTCGACGAAATACAGCACGAGCAGGGCGCGCATGCCGTAGAAACTCATGCGCTCCCACATTTCGACGAAGAACAGCGTGGTTAGGCCGAGCGGATGACCCAGAAAGGTACGCGTTGACGCAGCTGGGCCGGTACGCGCCACCGACGGGGCTACCACCCCTTCAGTGCCCGAACTCACGCCGATTCTTCTTCTCTTACTTCGACCGCCCGGTTGCTACGACGCAGGATCGCGGCAAACAGAATGCCACCCTCATACAGCAGGTACATCGGTACTGCCATCGAGAACTGCGACAACACATCGGGCGGCGTCAGGATCGCCGCGATGATAAAGACGGCGATCAGCACATAGCCGCGGATCGAGCGCAGTTTTTCCAGCGTCAGCAGGTTGGTCAATACCAGCAGCACCACTGCGACCGGTGTCTCGAAGGCCACACCAAACGCCACGAACAGCGTGAGCACGAATTTCAGATAGTTGGTGATGTCGGCCATCAGAACCACGTTCTGCGGTGTGGTGGCAACGAAGAATTTGAACGCCAGGGGGAATACGAAGAAATACGAGAATGCCACGCCTACGTAGAACAAAAGGATTGCGGATGCCAGCAGCGGCACCGCGAAGCGCTTCTCGCGCTTGTACAAACCCGGCGCGACGAAGGCCCAGATCTGATACAGCACATAGGGCATCGCGACCAGCAGGCCGACGACGAATGAGAGTTTCAGCGGCGCGGTGAAGGTCGCGGTGACGGTGGTCGCGATCAGCTTCTGCCCGGGTGGCAGCTTGGCCACCAACGGCTGCGAGATGAAATCGAAAACCTGGTTGCTGTAATACCAGGCGGGACAGAACGCGATGAGGACCGCGATGAAGGCCTTCAGCAGCCTCGACCGCAGCTCGAGCAAATGCGAAATCAGCGTGCCTTCCGGCAGCGCCTCCTCATTGTCCTCGCTCATGCGATTCCGCCGGCGCAGGCGTGTCGGTCTGCGGGGTCATGTGGGCCGAAGCGATGTCGGGATCCGGTCCTGGGGTCGGCACCGGCCGCGAGGGCGGCTTCATGTGCGTCTTCAGGTCCGTCGCACGCTGCATCTGCTCGGCTTCCTGCTCGAGCTGTTCGCGAAACTGTCTGGCCATGGAGCGCGCCCGCCCGAGCCAGCGGCCGATCGTCTGTGCAAGCTTGGGTAGCTTCTGCGGACCTAAGACGATCAAAGCGATGACGAAGATCACGACGATCTCGGAAAAGTCGACGCCGAACATGGCGCGCGAGGGATCAGTGCGCTTAGGCGTGCGAGGCGGGTTTGCTCTCAGGGGTCGCCTGAGGCTTGGCTGCGGCCACGTCCGGGAACTCGGCGTCCTTGGATGCGGGTCCCTGAATCT
>DATMRM010000016.1:0-7102 GCA_035566155.1 Steroidobacteraceae bacterium
TGATCCGCGGCCGACGAAATAGGCGTGTTCACAACCGGAGAACGCCTGCGCTAACCGCGCAATCTCCGCCTCGCGCGCGAGGATGCGCTCGATCTGTTCCGGCAGGGCCGTGAGCGCGGCCAACAGCCGCTCGCCCTGCGCTGGCGACAGATCCCGCAGACGACCCAGATACAGCGCCAGCAGTGCGAACGCCACCGCGGTACAGGTGAACGTCTTGGTTGACACCACCGCAATCTCAGGTCCCGCGTGAATATAGATTCCGCGGCCACACTCGCGCGCGATCGTGCTGCCGACCACGTTGATCACGCCCAGTACGCGTCCACCCTTGCGCTTGATCTCCTGGACCGCCGCGAGCGTGTCGAAGGTCTCGCCTGACTGGCTGACCGCGATATAGAGGGTGTCCGGTTCGATCACCGGATTGCGATAACGAAACTCCGCCGCCGACTCCGCATGACACGGCAGCCGCGCCAGCTGCTCGATCATGTGGGCGCCCATCGCGCCGGCGATATAGGCCGAGCCGCATCCCAGGACCTTGAGGCGCCTGACTTCCAGCAGATCGCGCGCCGCGAGTTCGATGCCGCCCAGATGGCTGGTCTGGAATCGTGGTTCGAGCCTGCCGCTGAGCGTGCGCCGCACGGCTTCGGCCTGCTCCGAAATCTCCTTTCGCATGTAGTGCGCGAACGAGCCCTTGGTGTAAGCCTCATCCGCCCAGGTCAGCGTGAGTGGGGTTTTCGAGGTATGGCCGCCATCGAGCGTCATGGTCTCAAAGCCATCCGCTCTGATCTGCGCGACTTCACCATCATCCAGGTGCACCACGCTCTGCGTATGCCGCACCAGCGCACCGGCGTCCGACGCGACAAACATCTCGTGCTCACCGATACCAATGACCACCGGGCTGCCATTGCGCGCCACGACCAGGGTATCCGGTCGCTGCGAGTCGATGACGGCGATGCCATAGGTGCCGGCGATGAACTTCAGTGCTGTGCGCACGCCTTCGGCGAGCGTCACGCCGGGATTGGCGGCGATCAGATGCGCCAGCACTTCCGAATCGGTGGCCGAGCGAAACACCACGCCGGTGGCCTGCAACTGCGCGCGCAGCGCATCCGCGTTCTCGATGATTCCGTTGTGGACGATCGCGAAGCGCTCGGCCGCATCCGGATGCGGATGCGCATTGATGTCGCTCGGCTCACCATGCGTCGCCCATCGCGTGTGGGCGATGCCGGGTGCGCCTTTGAGACGCTTTGGCAGCTGCGCCTCGAGCTCTCGCACCTTGCCCTTGCACTTGCTGATGCGCAGCGCTCCGCCAGCGGCCACCGCCACACCCGCCGAGTCATAGCCGCGGTACTCAAGCCGGCGCAGGCCCTCCGTCAGGATAGGAACCGCATCGCGCTTACCGATATAGCCAACAATCCCGCACATATTCGAGCACTCCCGATGAATCGTTTGACTTCGAATCAGCCGTAAACCAAACGTCGGATCTGTCGCGTGCTCAAGGCCTCGGTGCGAAAGCGTCGTTGCAGCGCCTCCTGCGCCACCCGCAGATAGATCTGCGGATTGCGCAACCCCTCGCGCTGCAGCTCACGGTGTCGCCGCCGCACGAATTGCTCGATCGAGTCATTCAGAAAGGCGAGGACTTCCTCGACCACATGGGTGGTCTCGCGTTCGCTCAAGCGACTGGAACGGGCCAGTCGTGCAATCAGGTCTTCGAATCCCGCTAGGTCCGACATGCCGGCGATTCTTGAGTTTGGCGCGCGCGATGTCGATTATTATGCCCTTATTCGGGCAAAATATGTGAGTCACTGCTGTCGGGCGCTCGTCCATGCGAGGGAGAGGGACACTGCGAAAACTAAGATATATCTTAGATATATTTTAATTCTGGATCATTTTTTCGCCCCATCACATCGCGCGCCCGCGACGGGCGGCATCGGAAAGGCCAGCACATTGCCGGTATAGGTCTCAACGACCTCGCTGAAGGGGGTGCCATCTTCCCGTGTCAGTACGGCGCGGTGCTCCAGCACCGCTGCCGGAACGTTCAGCCGCCCCTTGCCTGGCACCACCGCCCGCCCGCTGTCCCACCCTTCGGGCATCGGCTGCCACAGCAACTTCGATGACAACGTATGCCGAGAGAAATGCATCGAGCGGACGACTTTGCCGAACGGCGTGTCGCTATGCTCCAGCTCGGCGTTCATCTGTGTGCTGAGGCGGGCCGGCACGTACCAGTTGTCGGCCTGTGACAGCACCACGCCGCCGCACGTCAGTTGCACGCGCCGGTAGCGCACCGGCTCGGTGGCGCTTACCAGCAGAAGCGCCCGCTGCTCATCGCCCGCGGGCTTGTCCACTGCCGCGACCCGTCGCGCGATCACCTGCGCCGGATCCGCTATATGATGCGTACCGCACCACTGCTCCAGGGTCAGCGTCGCGCTGTCGTGACTGAGCAACGCGGCATTCAGCGTCTGCAGCAGCGCCAGCGCCTCCAGACGCGAGACGGGCGTGTCCGGCCATGGCGGCGGCGCGGCGCAGGCACAGTCCGCTGCGCCCACCCACGCCAGCAGCGCGAGTAGCCCCGAATGCACGACACCGACGCTACTTGCTGTCGGCACCGATCAGCCGGACCTCGTGTTGCGGGAACGGTATCGAGACACCGCGCTTGCGGCAGTCCTCGATGATCGCGCGGCTGAGTTCATCCACCACGCCACCAAAGTCATCCACCGCTACCCATGGCCGCACAGCGATCTGTACGGCGTTCTCTCCCAGGGTCACGACCTGCACCAGTGGCGCCGGATCGCGCAGCACACGCTGATTGGCCGTCACCAGCTCGCGCATGCCCGCCAGCGCGACCGGCAGATCCGATTCGTAGCCGACACCGACCATGATCTCCGCCTGCCGGATCTGTCCGTAGTTGTGCAGAATCTCACCGACGATCTTGCGGTTGGGCACCACCACGCGAGAGCGATCACTATGCAGCAGCGTGGTGCTGAACACCGAGATCTGTTGCACCAGGCCCTGCACGCCGACGATCTCGATGTACTCACCCACCCGATAGGGTTTCGTGAAGATGATCGTCAGCCCGGCCACCACGTTGCTCAACACCCCCTGCGTGGCCAGCGCGATGCCCGCACCGGCTATGCTCAAACCGGCAATCAGCGGCAGCAGTTCGACTCCCAGATTCTGCAGCGCGAGGATCAGGAACAGCATGAACACCACGATCCGCAACAACCGCACCAGCAGCAGCCGCACCGGTGGCTCCATCTCCAGTCGCGTGAGGCCGCGCTCACTGGCGCGCGCCAGCCAGCCGCCCACCATGGAGCCTACGACCAGAATCAGAATCGCCACCAGAATCTTCGGACCAAACTTGATCGCAATATCGATCGCTTCGGTCTTGAAGTGATCGATGGTCTTGATGTCGTTATTGATATCGCGTTCCATGGCGCCTCCTGCTCTGGCCGAAGCTATTGTAACGGCTCGGCTATACTGAGCCGATGCAGTCTGCCATTCCCGAGTTCGCCATTCTGGGTGCGGGCGCGATGGGCTCAATCGTCGCCGCGCATCTGGCGCGCGCGGGACATTCGGTGGTGGTGCTGGCGCGCGCGCAGCGCGCCCGCGACATCGAACAGCACGGCCTGCGCATCCGGGGACTCATCGAGTTCACGCAGCGCGTTCCCGTCATCAGCGATCCTGCCATGTTTCGCGGCGCCGCTGTCCTGATCCTCGGCACCAAGACGCATGGCACCGACGCGGCCCTGGCACCGATCCGCGGCGCTGACATCGGCGTCGCCTTCTCGATGCAGAATGGCATGATGAAGAACGATCAGCTCATCAATGCCCTCGGCCGGCAGCGCGTGCTCGGCTCGCTCGCTGATGCCAGCGGTGAGGTGTTGCCGTCCGGCGAGGTGCTGTTCACTCGCAATGGCATGCTGTACCTGGGTGAGCTGGATGGGCGCGACAGCGCGCGCGCACACAAGATCGCCTCGAGCATCGCTGCCGCGGGCGTCAACACCAGCGCCGTGGCCAATATTCTCACCCTTGAATGGTCCAAGTTCGCCTCGTGGGTTGGAATGATGGCGCTGTCGGTCACGACACGCGCCTACAGTTGGAAATTTCTAATCGACCCGAACACGGCGCTGGTGGTGGTGCGGCTGGTGCGCGAGATCGGCGCGCTCGCGGCCGCCCATGACGTGCAACTCTCCGACCGCTCGACGCTACCGGTCGCCTCGCTGTGCCAGAGCAGCGAAGCGCAGGCGGTCGCGCGCCTCGACGAACTCGGACGCCACATGCAGCACTCGGCGCCCCAGCACCGCATGTCAACGCTGCAGGACCTCAATGCCGGTCGCACGCTCGAAGTCGAGGAAACCTTGGGGTTCGCGCTGCGCGAAGCGCAACGCCTCAAAGTGCCGACGCCACTGCTCGATGCGATGTATCACCTGATCGCCGGCATCGACCAGATCCAGCGCATGAGCTGAACCGACTTGCGGCGCTCGCTCTACTCCAGACCGAATACCGAGAACAGGCCCGCGCGATCGGTCCAGCGGTGTCCGACTCGCCAGCCTTTCTCGAGCGCGATCGCCTCAAAAGCCGCCGGCGCATACTTGCGCGAACTCTCGGTATGAATGCTCTCACCGGCCTCGAACGCAAACCGGTTGCCGCCAATCATCACCTTCTGGCGCACGCCGCTGACCAGATGCATCTCGATCGCCGACTCGGTCTCGTTCCAGCGCGCCTCGTGCCGGAACGCGTCGAGCACGAAGTTGCCGGCAAGCTCGCGGTTGATCCGCCGCAGCAGGTTCAGATTGAATTGCGCCGTGATACCGGCGGCGTCGGCGTAGGCCGGGATCAGGATTCGCAAATCCTTGCGCATATCGACACCGACCACCATGCGACCGTCGCCGCCCACGTGCCGACGTACCCGTTGCAGGAATCCGGCCACCTCGGCCGCGTTCAAATTGCCAATGGTCGAACCCGGAAAAAACGCCACGCGCAAACCGTTGTGATGCGTCGGCATCCACGACGGCAGATCAAAGTCAGCGGTGAAATCCGCCACGATCGACTTGGTCAGCAGATTCGGAAATCGGCGCCGGAAACGCGTCACCGTCTGGTCGAGGAAATCCCCGGCAATGTCGATCGGTACATACAGCCGAGGCGAGGCCAGCGCATGGATCAGGATCTCGGTCTTGATGCCAGCGCCCGCGCCATACTCCAGCATGATCGCTCGCTCGCCACAAAAGCGCGCAATTTCCTGCGCGCGCGTGTTCAGGATCGCGGTTTCGGTACGCGTCAGGTAGTACTCGGGAAGGCCCGTGATCAGCTCGAACAGCTCACTGCCCCGGTCATCATACAGCCAGCGTGCGGGTAGGGTCTTTTGTTGCTGTAGCAGTCCGGACAACACATCGGCGCGAAACGCGTCGGCCTGTCCAACCCGGTTATGCAGGACATCAAGCATCAGGCATCCTCCGCCAATCGAACCCCGGTGAACTGCCAGCGCGCGTCGGGCGGGAAAAAGTTTCGATAGCTCGCCCGGATGTGACTCTCGGGCGTCAGACACGAACCGCCTCGCAGCACGTACTGGCCGGACATGAATTTCCCGTTGTATTCGCCGACCGCCCCATCATTGGCACGAAAGCGCGGGTACGGCAGATAGGCGCTGCGGGTCCACTCCCACACGTCGCCGAACATCTGCGTCAGGCCCTTCGCCTGCCCTATTACCGGTTTGGGGCGCAAGCGGCCGGATTCAAGGAAATTGCTATCCAGCGATGCGCTATTCGCCGCATGCTCCCATTCGGTTTCACTGGGAAGGCGCTTTTTCGCCCAGGCAGCAAACGCATCGGCCTCAAAATAACTCACGTGTGTGACAGGTTCTGTCAGCAATAACGGCTGCGCCCCGCGCAGCGTCATATTCCAGTACTCGCCGTCCCGCGCCTCCCAATAGAGCGGCATCTCCCAGCCTTCCTCACAGACCTTGGCCCAACCCGTGGATAGCCACAGCAGCGGTGAGCGATAGCCACCGTCGGCGATGAACTCGATCCATTCCCGGTTGGTGACCAGGCGCTCGCCCAGTCGATACGGCTCCACCCATGCCCGATGGCGCGGACCTTCGCAGTCGAATGCAAATCCCGGACCCTCGTGCCCGATCTCGATCAGCCCGCCCTCAAAGTACGGGAACGCGCAAGGCGCCAGCTCGCTGCTCTCGACCGGCAACGGACTGGGCGCCTTGTAGGCCGGACGCAGCGGGTTCTGCGCAAACAGATGCAGGATATCGGTCAGCAGTAGTTCCTGATGCTGCTGCTCGTGATGGCAGCCCAGTTCGATCAGGGCGGCCACGTCCTGAGGGGGAGCGCTGGCCAGATAGCGATCGAGCGCGGCATCGACATGCGCGCGATAGGCGTGCACGGCCTGCAGTGTCGGACGCGTGAGCATGCCGCGCCTGGAGCGCGGCTGGCGCGCCCCGGCCGCCTCATAGTAGGAATTGAACAGATAGTTGAAGTGCTCGTCGAACACGCGGTAGCCGGCAGCATGAGGCTTGAGAACCATGGTCTCGAAAAACCAGGTCGTGTGTGCTAGGTGCCATTTCGCCGGGCTCGCGTCCGGCATCGACTGCACGGTGGCATCCGCATCCGACAGCGGCGCCGACAATGCAGAGGTCACCTGTCGCACACCGCGATAGAGCAGCGTCAGTTCGCTTAAGCCCAACGAAGAGCTGAACAGGGGCGCGGCACTCATCGCAAAGTAACCCTCAGTGGGGTGCCGACTCTCGCCGCCGTCGCTGCACCAGAAAGCAGGCGCCCGCCGCAATCGCCAGTGCGAGGACGCTGACGTAGAACTGGCTCTGGGTATCCGGCGTCACGGCCATCGCCACCAGCACCGCGATCATCCCGGCGATGGCCGCGTAACTGGCCCAGGGAAACCACCACATCTGCAGCGCGGGTTCCGGCTGGCCCGCGCGCTGCCGCTGCCGACGCAGTCGGATCTGCGCCAGGCAGATCAGAACGTAGACGAACACGATTAGCGCGCCGGCCGCGTTGATCAGGAACGCGAATACTTGTTTGGGCGCGAACGCGTTGGCGAGAATGCCCAGCACGCCCGCGATGGTTCCAATCAGCACCGAATT
>DATMRM010000017.1:0-2024 GCA_035566155.1 Steroidobacteraceae bacterium
AGGCTATTCCAATCGCCGTTCCATCGTGTGTCGCTTCCTTGCGCCCGTCATTACGTGACACGGCTCAAAACAAGAGAGCCAGCATGTTTGCCGCCAAAGTGTGGTGTGCCAAGTGGTGCGCTTTCAATACGTATCACTGCGTATTTGCCACGCGTTCGGTACCGCATCCTCCAGGGAACTGGGAGTACCACCTTTTTTGAGTTGGGGGGTTTCGGCCAGCCGGCGCGGCAAGTAATGGGCGACGACGCATCCCATGAGGGGCCGAGGGCGCGGGGTAATGGCGACGGAACCCATCGCGCCGCCGGCCACGCTACCGCGCCCTGCAAGCTCTACGACCCTCGCTTCGACTTCAATGATGCAGTGATCCCGCTCGATAGCACGATGTGGATGCGGCTCGCCGAGGGCTGGCTGAACGTCGCCTCGCCCGCAACCCGCAATCGGGCTAGTGGCTGACTTCCGCGCAGGGCCGCCACTGCTTTCCAGGCGTCTCTTCGGGCGATACATTGTCACCGTGCCGCTTCGGGCCGGTGAGCTTCCCTTTAAAAACGTATGCGCCGCTGTCTGATTATTGAGGATGACGCTGATAACGCGCGCTACATCGCCGATGGTTTGCGCGAACTTGGCTGGTTCGTGTCCTTGGCGCGCAACGGCACCGATGGCGTCGAGCGGGCTACGAGCGCAACTTGGGACCTGATCGTCCTCGATAGAATGCTGCCCAATGAGGTCGATGGCCTGGCCATCTTGAAGACACTGCGTGGCCTAGGGCAAAGCACGCCGGTGCTTATACTCAGCGCACTCTCGGCTACCGACGAACGGGTTCGCGGCTTGCAGGCCGGGTGCGATGACTACCTCACCAAGCCCTTCGCGTTCTCCGAGCTCGCCGCCCGCGTCGAAGCGCTGGTGCGACGCTCCCAGTTTGGCAAGGATGTGCGCGAAATGCGCGTCGCCGATATGAGGGTCGACCTCATTGCGCGCAGAGTGGAGCGATCGGGCAGGACTATTCCGCTCCAGCCTCGCGAGTTCCGTCTGCTCGCCTACCTCCTCTTCCATCAAGGCCGTGTCGTGACACGTACTATGCTGCTGGAAGCCGTTTGGGATTATCGCTTCGATCCGCAGACCAACGTGATCGATGTGCACATCAGCCGCCTGCGCAACAAGATCGACCGCGATGCCGCAGTGCCCCTCATCCATACCGTGCGGGGAGTCGGCTATATGCTGTCGGCCGACGGGCTTGCACCTCAGACGTCCGCGTGACGATCGTGGTGCCGCGCTGGTGGACTTCAATTGCCTTCCGCCAGGCGTTGATCTATGCCGCGTTGGTAGTTCTGACCATGACCGTGCTGCTCGCGGTTTTCTATCAGCAGACCGTCGGCGTGTGGCAACAACGCATTGATCACCAAATCGACGCCACTACGCACCGGTTGGTTGACTACTCCGAGCACAAAGGTGCCGCGGCGCTCGCGACCCACATCACCGCACTGCTCGGCGACGGCATCGATTCAGACACCGAGGTTTATACCCTCGTCGATCCCGCCGGTCACAAAGTGGTGGGCAACCTCGCGCTGGAGCCGGACATCCTGGCGCCCACCCGCGACATCGTCGAGCATCGGGTGGTTCGCGCCGGACGCAGTTCCCAGAGTCGACTGCGCATTACGCATCTGGGTGATGGTGGGGTACTTGTGGTCGGGCGCGACATGCAGGATCAGCGCGAGCTCGATCGCCTGGTGCGTCGTGCGAGCCTGCTGAGCGCGCTGGTCACGTTGCTGATGGCGGTGGCTGGAGCGCTGTTCCTGCGTCGCCAGCTCGAGCAGCGCATCAGTGCTATTCGGCAAACGGCTGTGCGCATCGAGCGTGGCGATCTTGCGCAGCGCGTGCCGGTTTCGCAGCAGCAAGACGAATTCGCGCGCTTGAGTCGCGATATCAATGCCATGCTAGACCGCATCCATGCTCTCATGGAGGGCGTACGCCACGTCTCCAACACGATTGCCCATAACATTCGCACACCGCTGTCGCGGATTCTGGCA
>DATMRM010000018.1:0-2230 GCA_035566155.1 Steroidobacteraceae bacterium
AGGCGAGCCTGATCACCACGCGGTTGCGCCGCGGCGGGAGTCTGCCGCAGTCAGAAGTGCGGGCAGAGCGCCCACGCTCTCCACAAACGCGTCGCACGGCAGCGCACGTGGGTCGACTCCCTCGTTGTAGCCATAGGGCACGCACACTACGGCCAGCCCCGCGGCGCGCGCGGCGAGCACATCGGTCAACGAGTCACCCACCATCAGCGCCTGAGCCGGCCGAACCGCCAGTTCCTCACAGGCGGTCAGCAGGGGTTGCGGATGCGGCTTGCGATGCGCGCCGCTGTCCCCACCCACCACCACGTCAATCCATTGACTCAACCCTAAGCGAGTCAGCAGGTCAACGGCAGTCTTGTTCGGCTTATTGGTCACCACTGCAAGGCCCAGGCCGAGCGCATGCAGCTGAGCGAGCCCCGCGGTCACTCCCGGGTACACGCGCGTCTGGATTTCACCGAGTTCGTGAATCCGCTCGTAATGAAAGTGGAATCGCTCCACCAGCTGCGCCGCAGCGGATGATTCTCCGGCAGCTCCGAGCCGCGCAAGGGCGCGCTCTATAAGAGTGGGCACACCCCGTCCGATGAGCACGCGGACCTCAGCCGCAGGCAGGCTCGCGAGTTTCTGCTCGGCGAGTGCGCGGTTCAATGCGAGGCTGATGTCGGCAACGGTATCCAGCAGCGTGCCGTCCAGGTCGAACAGCACCGCCCGCAGGGACCGCACCGACAGATGATCCGCCGGGGCCGGGCTCATGACCGCCTCGATCGCCAGAACCGGCAGCGCACGCGGCAGCAGCGTCGCGCGATAGCCGGCACAGGTCTCTCTTGAGCATTCATGCGGCAGCCTCGCTACTGTGCGCGTCTCTTGAGATCGATCAGGCGCAGGATCATGGGCGTGAAGATGAACTGCATCGCGAGCCCCATCTGACCCCCCGGCACCACGATGTTGTTCGGTCGGCTCATCCACGAGTTGTGCAGCATGGAAACCAGATACGGAAAGTCGATGCCCTTGGGGTTGGCGAAGCGGATCACCACCATGGACTCATCCGCGCTGGGTATGTCCCTGGCGATGAACGGGTTACTGGTGTCCACCGTCGGCACCCGCTGGAAGTTGACGTGGGTGCGGCTGAACTGCGGACAGATATGGTTCACGTAGTCGGGCATGCGCCGCAGGATGGTGTCGACTACCGCGTCCTGGCTGTAGCCGCGATGATGCCGGTCGCGATGCAGCTTCTGGATCCACTCGAGATTGACGATCGGCACGACGCCGACGAGCAGATCGACGTGGCGTGCGACATCGATGCCATCGCCGACGTAAGCGCCGTGCAGGCCTTCATAGAAGAGCAGGTCGCTGTCGGACGTCATCGGCTGCCAGTCGGTGAAAGTGCCCGGGTCGCAGCCGAGTTCCTTGGACTCGGGCGCGTCATGAACGTAGCGACGGACCTTGCCGCGACCGGCCGCGCCATACTCGGCGAAGGTCTCGGCCAGCTCGCGCAGGAGATTGGCTTCCGGCCCGAAGTGGCTCACTTGCGGACCGCTGCCGCGGTCGGCAGCCTGCACGCGCTCGCGCATCTCGACGCGGTTGTAGCGGTGAAAGGAATCGCCCTCGATGACCTGCGCCTTGATGCCTTCGCGCCGGAAGATGTGCGCGAAGCTCTTCATGACGGTGGTGGTTCCCGCGCCGGAGGATCCGGTCACGGCGATTATCGGATGCTGGATGGTCAAACCAGCGCCTCCGGCCGGAACAGCGAGCGTTCGTTGAAGAGCGGTGAGCTGAACGGCCGGTCTGCGCCGCTTTCGTATTCGGCGTGGTAGCGCTCGATCCGTTCGACCTCGTTGCGCGAACCCAGGATCAGCGGAACGCGCTGATGCAGCGACTCCGGCTTCACCTCCATGAGGCGCTGGGCACCGGTCGTCGCGCGGCCCCCCGCCTGCTCCACCAGCAGACTGATCGGATTCGCTTCGTACAGCAGGCGCAGCCGGCCCGGCTTGCTCTTGTCCTTGCTGTCCTTCGGATACATGAACACCCCGCCGCGCATGAGGATGCGGTGCACCTCCGCCACCAGCGAGGCGATCCAGCGCATGTTGAAATCGCGACCGCGAATGCCCGACTTTCCCGCCTGGCACTCCGTCACGTAGCGGTGCACCGGCGGCTCCCAGAAGCGGGCGTTGCTGGTGTTGATGGCAAACTCGCTGGTGTCAGCCGCAATCTGCAGGTCCGGATGTGTCAGGATGAA
>DATMRM010000019.1:0-2625 GCA_035566155.1 Steroidobacteraceae bacterium
CTGGTGCGGTGCCAGTCGTCGGTCCAGAAGAGCAACGCGCGCAAAGCGTCCGGCATGCGACCACGACGCATACCCGCCCGAACGGCAACCTCCCACGGGCCATTGTCGTGCAGTTGCGATTGCACGATGATCGGCAAGTCCTCCACGTGTCCCAACTTGTCGAGCGCTGCTTCCAGCGTCGAAAAACTCTCCTGCTCCACACTCTTTTCGTCGCGCACGACGTAGCGATCTGTCACCGCGTGATAGGTTAGTTCCCGCCGTAACGTCATTTCGAGCTCGCCGGCATTGAACCACAAGCGCCGGTGTCGACTGATGGTAACGTCCAAATCGAAAGCAAGCGTCACCCCTTCCTGCAGCGCGGCGCGAATGCGATCATTGATCGGATACTGGATGTGCGCACTGAGCTGAAGCACGCCGTGATCGACCACGACAAATGCGGATCGAATCTCCAGTTCACCGGCCAGGGGACCGGCCGCCCGCGCAGCCGGAACTGTTGCCAGGCCGACAAGCAGCAGTAAGGTCATACCCAATCTGAGGCTTGTACGCACGGGTTCCTAAACGGCGCAGCGGCCGCGGTTCGCGCCGCCCTAAGTCACTGTCAGACAAGCATAATAGAAGCCGTCAGTCAGCGCCGCATTCCCCGGCAGCAGCTGCACTGAGGTCGCGCCGGAGAGCGAGTGTGGCGGCAAGGCGACCGCTGGGGGCAGGGGTCGCGCCTGGGCCCGTGGCACCTGCGCCAGCGCGTGCCGGACCACGGACGCATTTTCCATCGGCATCAACGAGCAGGTCGAATAGATCAACCGGCCCCCGGGCTTGAGCAGTGACAGACAGCCAATGAGCATGCGTTGCTGGATGCCTGCGTACGCCTCAACGTCCTGCGCCCGTCGCAACAACTTGATGTCCGGATGCCGACGGATCACCCCGGTCGCGGTACACGGTGCGTCGAGCAGGATGCGATCGAACGGCTCTCCATCCCACCAGCCCGTGGCCGACTCGATCAAGTCGGCGGTGATCACGCGCGCGCGTACACCGATGCGCCTGAGGTTCTCCGCGATGTGCTGTACGCGTGTTGCGTCGACATCGATCGCCGTCAACTCTACAGCGCCGGCGACACTCTCCAGAATCGCTCCGGTCTTGCCGCCGGGCGCAGCGCAGGCATCAAGTACGCGCTCTCCGGGCCGCGCCCCCAGCAGCGCACCCGCGAGCTGCGCGCCAGCGTCCTGCACGGAGACCGACCCTTGTCCGAATCCCGGCAACGCATTCACCGCAACGGGCTCATCGAGTATCAGTGCGGTCGGCGACCAGCCCAGCGCTCTGGCCTCCATTCCGAGCTGCTTGAGCCGCGCCTGATAGCCATCGCGCGATTCACGGGACAAGTTCACCCGCAGCGTCATAGGCGGATGGGAGTTGTTGGCCTCCACGATCTGCCGCCAGTGTTCGGGCCAGCGCAGGCGCAGCTCGTCGTAGAGCCATCGCGGATGCGCGCTGGCGGCCGCCTCATCCAACAGTGCACGGGAAGTCAATGATTCGCGTTCGCGCAAGAATCGGCGCAGCAGCGCATTGGCGAGCCCGGCCGCGCGCGGTTGTCCGAGCATGCGCACGGCGTCCACGGCCGACGAGACCGTGGCTTGGGGTGGATTGCGCGAATACTCCAGTTGATGCAGCGACACCAGAAGCAGCGCCCGTAGCGGCGGCGTCACCCGCGTTGCCCCGAGCAGCACCGTCGCGACGGCATCCAGCCGCCAATACCAGCGCAGAGTGCCGAGGGTGATCGCACGCACCGCCGCAGGGGCCCGGGTTGCGCTGTCCAGGGCTTGATCGGCAGAGCGTCCGGCGAATGCTACCTTGCCGAGCGCGCGAGCGGCTTCGGCGAGAACGGCTGCCGCAATCTCGTTCACCCGAGGCGCATCCCCGTCAGGATTCGTCCACTGCTGAATTCGCGCCCCGACAGGATGCGTCGGCCGGCCAATTGCAGGCGCACAATCTCAAGTTTGCCCTGACCGCATTGGACGGCGAGACGATCCTGCTCGAGGCCCAGGATTTGACCGGGCGATGCAGCCGGAGCAGCGTCCTCGACCGAGCGTGCCTCCCACAGGCGCAGCTGCTGTCCGTCCCACAGCGTCTGAGCCACCGGCCAGGGATTGAAGGCCCGGACCTGGCGATCGATCTGCTGCGCACTGTGCTGCCAATCGATGCTGGCTTCGTGTTTGTCGATCTTGGACGCATAGCTCACTCCGACGGTCGATTGGTCCTTTAGAGACACAGTACAGGCCTCAAGGCTATCTAGTGTTTCAATAAGAAGCCTCGCTCCGAGATCGGCCAGGCGTTGATGCAGTTGCAGCGAAGTCTCCCGCCCGAACAGATCGATGCTCTCCTGCATCAGGATGGGTCCGGTATCCAGCCCCACCGCCATTTGCATGATGGTGACCCCCGTCCGGGAGTCTCCGGCCAGAATCGCACGTTGGATCGGGGCGGCGCCGCGCCATCGCGGCAGCAGGGAGGCGTGGACATTGATGCAGCCCAGTCGCGGAACCGCCAGCACTGAAGCTGGGAGGATCAACCCGAAGGCGACCACCACCAGCACATCCGGGCGCCATGAGACGAACGCGGCTCGGTCCGGCTCTG
>DATMRM010000020.1:0-2137 GCA_035566155.1 Steroidobacteraceae bacterium
GCTCCCCTTACCTTCGCTCTGCTTGCTTTCTTCTAATCACGTTCGCCATGAGCCAATTCGCGAGAATCGAGTTCTTCACGTCTCAAGAATGTGTTACTAAGCAGGGGCAATTCATTGATATTCAACGGCAGGAACGTGAGATTCATGTTGCTCAGGGCGCCGAATGCGGCTAATAGCGACGGAAGCTGTCGGCCAGAAGCGAACTCAATTTCAACGCAGGGCAGGCCTACGAGACTTGTCGGGCGCATGAGGTCTGTCGCTCATTTCGTTTCGATCTGCGTGCTGCTAGCGTCAAATGGATGTACCACCCTCAGCGGGCCTGGCACGCAGCCGGCTTCAAACGCGACCTATCCCCGTAGCTCCCGATCGTTTACATCCGTGGAGTATCAAGGTAAGCAGCCAGCTAAGGCATCTTGCTCGGGCCGCACCTGAAGGCTGACGATCATGTCCGCTTAGGAAATAGGTGGACACGTGAACACTAAGCAAGGACTGTCGCCGGGCCGGCAGCGCAGGCGCTACAGCCTCGAGTTCAAGGCGAAACTCGTCGAAGAGTGCCGACGGGCCGGCGTGTCGCTGGCATCAATCGCGCTGGCCAACGGGCTGAACGCGAACCTGCTACGGCGTTGGGTGGTGGAGCACGAGGCTCTGGCAGCACCGGCTCCACAGCCTCCGACGGCAGCTCCCAATGCAGATTTCGTGGCACTGCCATTGATCGCTGGACCGCCGGCACCGCCCACCGCTGATATCCGCATCGAAGTGCGTCGTGGATCGGCGACGGTGACGGTCAGCTGGCCGGCACAGGCCGCCGGCGACTGTGCCGCCTGGCTGCGCGAGTGGCTACGGTGATCCGTGTTGATTCGGTGTGGTTAGCCGTGGCGCCGATCGACATGCGCACCGGCACAGATACGGCGCTGGCCAGAGTGGTGGCGGTGTTCGGATCTGCGCGTCCGCACAATGCCTACGCGTTCACGAACAAGCGCGCCAATCGGATCAAAGTCCTGGTGCACGATGGCGTTGGCATCTGGTTGTGCGCGCGCCGACTGCATCAAGGCCGCTTCGTATGGCCAAGGGACGAAACGTCGATTCGCATGACGCTGACCCGTTCACAGTTCGACGCACTGGTGATTGGACTGCCGTGGCAGCGCATCGGGGCTGAGAGCGTGATCGCTCTCGTGTGAGTCGACTGCATCGACGATTCGCTTGCCGACAAGCGGCGATAGCGATCTTGCGGCAGTTCTGTCACCATGCGTGCTCATGGTGAATGCCGCAGAACTCGAGAACCTGGATGCCGCGCAACTGCGCAATCTGACTCGGGAGCTGATCGAGCAAGTCACTGAGCAGCGTGACGAGCTGCGGTTCAAGACGGCGCGCATCGAGCAGCTCACCTTCGAGCTGGCGCGCTACAAGCGGATCCGGTTCGAGGCCAGCAGCGAGAAGCTGGATGCTGCGCAGGTCAGCTTGCTGCAAGAGACGCTCGATGCGGACCTGGCGGCGATCGAAGAGCAGCTCGAGGAACTGACCACCGAACCGGGCAAGCCGCGCAAGCAGACGCCGCGTCGGGAAGCCCTGCCAGCGAACCTTCCGCGCGTATCGATCCATCACGAGCCGGAAACCAAGACCTGCCAGTGCGGTTGCGAACTGAAACGTATTGGCGAGGACGTCTCTGAGAAGCTGTTCTACAAACCGGGCGACTTCACTGTAGAGCGGCACGTCCGGGGCAAGTGGGTGTGTGCCAAATGCCAGACTCTGATCCAGGCGCCGGTGCCGCCGCAGGTGATTGATAAAGGCATCGCCACTGCGAGTTTGTTGGCGCAGGTGATGGTGGCCAAATTCCATGATCATTTACCGCTGTACCGCCAGGAGGGCATCTTCGGCCGAGCTGGCTACGCAATTCCACGCTCCACGCTCGGCGCGTGGGTCGGCGCCTGCGGAGTGCAGCTGCAGCCGCTGGTGGATGCCCTGAAGGACGCGATTCTGAGGCACGATGTGCTGCACGCTGACGAGACGCCCGTGGCAATGCTGAAGCCCGGCAATGGCAAGACGCACCGGGCGTACCTCTGGACCTACTGCCCGGGCGCCTTCGAATCGATGAAGGCGGTCGTGTACGACTTCACGGAGACCAGATCGGGCAAGAACG
>DATMRM010000021.1:0-4038 GCA_035566155.1 Steroidobacteraceae bacterium
CCGTCACGATCACGACGAACGGTTGCTGCCGCGGCTTTCCGTCCGCATACAGCAGTTCATCGCCTCCCACCTGCGAGAGCCGGGTGCCCGGTTGCGGCAGGATTTGGAAACTGCCGTCAGGGAAGCGATGCGCGACCTCGCTACCCGACCCGGGCAAGAGCGAGATGCCCTCCGGATCCTGACGCCAGCTTACTGCCCCGGGCAGATTGCCGTCGTCACCGTTCAGCGCGCAATGGTGTGAGATCAGAAATCGGGTCGCGCCGCCTGAACGCACGTCAATTGACAGCACCAGTTCGTGTGGACTGCCGAGCGCGGCAGTGCGTACCTCGACAACACCTTTGGCGTGCCGATACACCCAGCGACAGGCTGTGGGTGATATCTCAAATACCGACGGCACGTGCAACAGATGCCATCGGCCGCCGACCTCGACGAACACGCGCTGACCGTGTGAGCGAAACAACCCCAGATAACTATGAGTCGTGGACAGCATCCGGTTGATGCTCACGTGTCCCTGCGTCAGCATCGAATTGAACACGCCATTCATCCAGACGGTCGACGTCAACGCCGCTTCATCCGGAGTCAGGTGGTTGCCGCTGCGCAGTAGATGGCCGTGCGGGCGCAGTACTTCGAGTTCCTTCGCCTGCAGCACCACGTGCCGGTTGGTGCCACAGAAGAACGACCCGAGCTCGGCTCGCACTGTCAGTTCCTCGTGTCGCCACTGCGAGCCGAAAAACTCCTGCAGGGCTGGCACATCCAACTCTTCGCCGTTCATCAGTGGCGCACTGTCAAACAGCGATGCGGCGCTGATTGACGACGCCGCTGAGACCGCGCCGATGTTACGCATCGGCGGTGCGGCTTCCGGCAGGGTAAGCGTCGCGCTGACGTGCTGCAGATCGCTGAGCGAGCTGGCCGCTGGGTGATCGGCCACAAAACAACCGAAGAAGCCAGCCTCGGCTGTCGCGCGGGGTTCCAGATGTATCGGCACATCGCGCACGACAACCATGGAATGTTCATGCTGCAGACGCGATCCTGGCAGATCACGCAGCAACGCCACCGGTGCCGCACCGATTCGCGCTGACAGCCGATAGAACTGCAACGCGTCAGTCGCGTACGAACTACCACTTCGCAGCGAGCCAATCAGGCTCCAAGGATTGCGACCATCGGCCGCGGCATTCTGTCGCGAGGCGATCATCACTCCGCGCTTCGGATCGGTAAGCGGTGTGTGGTCAATGTATTGGCTGACATAGAACTCGTTCATGCGCACGGCACCATAAGGCGCCAATGCCAGATCCTGCGCATACGTGAGATCGACTTCCTGAGCGTCGGTGCTGGTATTTTCCAGTCGCACATGCCAGAACCACGCCGGCGACTGCTGCGCAAAATGAAGCGCTACCCGGTAGCGCATGCCGAGCCATTCCCCGTCCCCGATCAAAGCATCGCCAGACCCCACCTTGGCAAAGCAAGTCCGGCTGTGCGGTCCGAGCAAGGGGGTCCATTCGATGCTCTTGCCGAGGCGACGCAGATACAGATTCGCGGGTCCCCCCTCGATCTCGTTGCCGATGAACAATGACAGCGAGACTGCACCGCAATTGAGGCGACACAATGAACCGCTGGCATTGAACTCAGCACGCATTCCGGAGGGACTACTGAGAACATCTGGCATGATGTGGGCTCGGGCGCTTGCCGGATCCACGCAACTTACCTCGCCCGAACGGCTCGCACAACCTCGAAACCCAACGAAAGGGAACGGGTCATGATCGGATACGTCACGCTCGGAACCGACGATCTGCAACGCGCCGTGGCTTTCTACAACGCCCTGCTCGAGGAGATCGGCGCTAAACGAATGATGGCGGATGAGCGCTTTGTGGCCTAACTTCTTTCACATGGGCTGAACCGCATCGCGAGGATCAACGCCGCAGGCTTAGCGGTTCGCGCGCAGCCGCACCAGTTCGCCGACGATGCCTCGTCGGAAGGTCAGTACGCAGGCAATGAACACCGCGCCGATGATCACGCTGACCCAGCCACCGAAAAAGTCGGAGAGATATTCCTGCAGCGTCACAATCACCCCGGCGCCGACCACCGGGCCAAAGAATGTTCCGGTACCTCCTACCAGGGTCATCAGGATGACTTCACCGGAGTTGGCCTGGAGCACATCCGAGAGGGTCACGAAACTCAAAATCAGCGCTTTCAATGAACCAGCCAGGCCGGCCAGTGCAGCCGACAGGATGAACGCCAGCAGTTTGTAACGATCGATGTCGTAGCCCAGTGACAGCGCTCGCGGTTCATTCTCGCGAATCGCCTTGAGCACCTGACCGAACGGCGAATGCACGACGCGCCGGATGAACAGGAACACGAGCAGAAATGCGCCCAACACCAGGTAATACATCCCGGTATCGGACTGCAGGGGCAGTACACCCAGAAAATTGCCGCGCGGCACACTTTGCAGCCCGTTCTCGCCGCCGGTGAAGGGCGCCTCGAGGCACACGAAATACACCAGTTGTCCCAACGCCAGCGTGATCATCGCGAAGTAGATGCCGCGACGTCTAATTGCAATCGCGCCGATGACCGCCCCCAGCACCACCGAGACGGCAACGCCCGCAAGAATCGAGGCCGCCGGACCCCATCCCTTCGCGGTCGCGAGCCACGCGGTGGCATAGGCCGACGCGCCAAAGAAGGCTGCATGGCCAAACGACAGCATGCCGCTGAATCCGAGCAGCAGGTTATAAGCGCACGCGAACATCGCAAAGCACAGCAGCTTCATCATGAACACCGGATAGATGCCCAGGAGCGGAACGGCCAGAGCAAACAGTGCGACCAGGACGTAGAAAACCGCTGTCGCCCGCACGCTCTATTCCTTACCGAACAGACCGGCGGGTCGCAGAATCAGCACCAGCGCCATGATGACGAACACGATGACGTTGGACGCCTCCGGATACAGCACCTTGGTCAGGCCCTCGACCATCCCTAAGATCAGTCCGCTGACGATCGAGCCTAGAATCGAGCCCATGCCACCAATGACCACCACGGCGAAGACCACAACGACCAGTGAACTGCCCATCTCGGAATTCACCAGGATGATCGGCGCCGACAGCACGCCGGCCAGCGCGGCGAGCGCCACGCCGGCGCCGAATGTCGCGACCACCAGCACCGGTACGTTCACGCCGAACGCCTGCAGCAACGCTGCGTTCTCGCGCGCCGCCCGCAGGGTCGCGCCAAGCCGGGTGCGCTCGATCACGAACCAGGTGCTGAAGCAGACGACGATGGAGACCAGAATCACCCAGGCACGGTAGATCGGCAGGATCATGAATCCGAGGTTCAGTGCTCCGGCCAGGGATGACGGTACTGGATAGGTCTGGCCCGATGCACCGATGAGCTGATGCAGCAGGCCCTGCACGACCAGGGCGAGACCGAAGGTCAACAGCAATCCGTACAAGGGGTCGAGCTTGTACAGATGTCTTAGAAAAAGGCGCTCGATGACGATGCCGATCAACCCGATCAACAGCGGGGCCAGCAGCAGTGCAAACCAATAGTTCACCTGCCAGTACTGCAGCATCAGCAGTGCCGCGAACGCGCCCAGCGCATAGAACGCGCCGTGCGCAAAATTGACGATGCCCATCAATCCGAAGATCACCGCAAGACCCAAACTCAACATCGCGTAGTACGCGCCGTTGACCAGCCCGAGCATCAGCTGGCCCAGGATGACGGCGACGGGAATGCCGAAAACCTCAGTCATGCGGCTTCCCGCTTATGGGAGCAGGACAGATCTTCTATTTTTTCGCAGGCGCGAAGGAACAGGCTCCGGTAATCGGACCAAAGGCCTCTTCGCCTGGCATCGTCTTGACGACTTTGTAGTAGTCCCACGGATACTTGGACTCCTTCGGGGTCTTGACCTGCATCACGTACATGTCGTGGACCATCACGCCGTCCGCGCGGATGTAGCCGTTCTTGGCAAACATATCGTTGATCCGGGTCTTCTTCAGCTCGGCCATGACCTTGTCTGGATCGCTGCCGCCCACGGCCTTCACGGCTTTCAGATAA
>DATMRM010000022.1:0-3869 GCA_035566155.1 Steroidobacteraceae bacterium
ACCACATCGTTGACGCACATGGCCACCAGATCGATACCGATGGTCGAATGCTGTCCCGTCTGGATCGCCAAACGCAGCTTGGTCCCCACGCCGTCGGTGCCGGAAACCAGTACTGGCCGGCGGAAGCCCAGCGGTACCTCCACCAAGGCCCCGAATCCGCCGATACCGGCGAGCACCTCCGGGCGTGTGGTGCGTCGGACCATCGGCTTGATGCGCTCGACCAGCTCATCGCCCGCGTCGATGTCCACGCCCGAATCTCGATAGGTATAGCTATGTGGTTCGCTCATGACAGGGCGTTTATAGTAGCCGAGGATGCTAAGGAAAGCGGGACATTAAGAACACGCCGCCGTGCGTCACCTGCCCAATCTCATATGCCTGTTTCGCGTTGCGCTCGTGTGGCCGATTCTGGCCTCGATCACGCGCGGGCAGTATGCATTGACGCTGCTGCTGTTCTTCATCGCAGCGGCCAGCGATGGGTTAGACGGCTATCTGGCTAAGCGGTTCAACTGGACCTCTGACCTTGGGAAAATACTGGATCCGGCCGCCGACAAGCTGCTGCTCGTCAGCGTGTTTCTGGTCGCCACCTGGTACGGTCTGATCCCGCGCTGGCTGACCATCGCGGCGGTCGCCAGGGATGTCTCGATTCCCCTCGGAGCACTGGCGTATCGTGTCGTCAGCGGGCCGATCCGTGGCCAACCGATGATTAGCAGTAAGATCAATACGCTGTTTCAGGTGCTGTATATCCTGGCGGTGATTGCTCACGCCGCATTCGGATTTCCGCCCGACACCATCCTCGACGCGCTTGCGGTCGTGACGTTAGCCACCGTACTGATCAGCGGCAGCGCCTACGTGATCGAGTTTACTCGACGCGCGCTGCAGGTCGCGGACGCTTGAGTCAACTGACGCTGGCATTGCGGCTGCGCGAGCGCGCGGTGTTCGATAGTTTTGTCGTCGGCCCCAACGCGGCCGCGGTCGAGCAGTTACAGACCATCGCCGCCGGCTCGATCGCCGGCATGTTCTGGCTGTCCGGCCCTTCAGGGGTCGGTAAGAGTCATCTGTTGCAGGCGGTCTGTGCGCTGGCGCGGGAGCGGGAAACTGAAGCCGCGTACCTGTCGCTGGCGCAGCTGCAACAATTCGGTCCGGAGGCACTGGATGGCTGGCACAGCGCGCGCATCGTAGCGATCGACGAGCTGGCACGGGTCGCTGGTGAGCGCACCTGGGAGCAGAAGTTGTTCGGGTTGTATCGCGAGCTCGAGGAACGGGCCGCGACCCTGATCGCCGCCGCCGCCGATCCTCCACGGCTGCTGAATTTCGCGCTACCCGATCTGGCGTCGCGCTACAGCGCAGCGACGCTGATTACATTGCGGGCGCTGGATGAGACAGCGCAGCGCGAGGCCCTGCGCGTTCGGGCCCAGGCGCGCGGCCTGGAGCTGCCCGAGGAGACGGCGCTGTATCTGCAACGTCGCTTTCCACGCGATCTGCCGACGCTGTACGAGCTGTTCGATCGGATCGACGATGCGGCATTTCGCGCACAGCGTCGTCTGACGGTGCCGTTCATCCGCGAGGTGCTGTCCCGCTACCTGCCGGGCGAGTCAACCTGACGGCAAGCTCGGCGAGTCGGCGGCCCAACGCCTGTGCCAGCAGTTTCTCCTCTTCGGTCAGCGCCTGCTGCACGCCTGCGACATGCGATGCGCCGTACGGCGTGCCACCGCTGCGCGTGCTGCTCAACGCGCGTTCGGTATAGGGCAGTCCGACCAGAACCATGCCGTGATGGAGCAGCGGCAGCATCATCGACAGCAGGGTGGTTTCCTGTCCGCCGTGCATCGTCTGCGTCGAGGTGAATACCGCAGCGGGTTTGCCGGCCAGTGACCCGTCAAGCCAGAGCGCCGAGGTGGCGTCAATAAAGTATTTGAGCGGTGCCGCCATGTTGCCGAAGCGAGTCGGACTGCCGAGCATCAGTGCATCGGCACGCCTCAGATCCTCGAGCGTCGCGTACGGCGGGCCATTCTCGGGCACTGCCTGCGGCGGCGGGGCTTCGCTGCTCGGCGTCAGCGCCGGTACGGTGCGCAGCGTCGCACTGGCTCCGGCCACCGACTCGATGCCGCGACAGGCCTGCCGTGCCAGCTCGGCGGTGGCACCGTTGCGCGAGTAGTAGACCAGCAGAATCTCGGCCATGCGGCCAGTCTAATCCGTTTATGATCAATCATGCGTGTCGGTCGGCGCTGCGTGGTCTCAGGCAGAGTGCAGGGCGTTTTCTATCGCGCCAGTGCGCGGCAGCGAGCCCAGGGCAGTGGTGTGACCGGATACGCAAAGAACCTATCGGATGGCTCGGTCGAGGTACTCGCGTGTGGTGAGGAAGCGGCGGTGCTCGAATTCATCCGCTGGCTGTGGACAGGTCCGTCCGCCGCCAAAGTCGCCGACGTGAAGATCGAAACCGTCGAATTCGCACCGGACGACTGGCCGCCCGGATTCAGGACGTCTTGACCGGACCGCGGCCCAGGTCGTCGGCGCCGTGCCAATAGGTGGTCCAGCGCACGATCACCCGATCCGGATAGTCGCGGTGTCCGACGCTGCCGTTGTAGCGCTCCAGGGCTTTGCGGACGTCGCGCCGCTCGGCGTCGAGGTAGAAGCGCAGGATGGCGCAACCCATGTGCAGGTTCGGCTCGATGTGAGTCAGTTCGTAGCGGTGCATCCCCAGGCGTTCGGGCCAGAACGGCATGACCTGCATCAGACCGACGGCGCCGGCACTGGAAACCGCCCAGCGGTCGAATCCGCTTTCAACGTCCAGCACTGCCATGACCAGTCCCGGCGGCAACAGCGTGGCACCGGAGCGGTGTGCCTCGCAAAACACGGTCTGCAGTATCTGCAGGCGCTCGTCCTTGTCGCGGACGTAGCGCCGCAGTTTCGGCTCCATCAACGTGAACCAGACCGCCGAGTCATATTTGTCGGCGAAGCATTGTGCTTCGCTGATCGCCTGCTGCACGACCGCGCGTAGCTCCGGATCCTGCTGCGGCGGCGCGGCCGCAGCCAGCAGAGCTGGAAAAGTGAGCAGCAGGGCGCGCAGCAGCGCCCAGCAGCTAGCTCTGCAGGCGAGCTCGAATGAACGCCAGTGCATCATGCGCGGGGAAATCCTCGCTCTCGGTGGCGCGTCGATGACGGTACTCCAAAGTTCCGGCCTCAACCCCGCGTTCGCCGACCACAATGCGGTGCGGTATCCCGATCAGCTCGGCATCCGCAAACTTGACGCCAGGTCGCGCGTCCCGATCGTCGTACAGCACCTCAATGCCCCCCGCGGTCAACTGCGCATAGAGCGCATCGGCGGTGCTGCGAACACGGGCGGACTTCTGCAGATTGAGCGGCACCAGGACCACATGGAACGGTGCGATCGCGTCGGGCCAGATAATTCCGCGCTCATCGTGATTCTGCTCGATCGCAGCCGCCACGACGCGCGTCACACCTATGCCGTAGCAGCCCATCAGCATCTCCACCGGATTGCCGGCTTCATCCAGCACAGTGGCCTTCATCGATTGGCTATAGACGCACCCGAGCTGGAAGATGTGCCCGACCTCGATGCCGCGCATGATCCTGAGCACGCCCTTGCCGGACGGGCTGGGATCGCCATTGACGACATTGCGCAGGTCCGCCGCCGTCGCTTCGGGCAGATCCCGACCCCAGTTAACGCCGGTGAAATGGGCATCCTTTTCATTGGCGCCGCAAATGAAATCGGCCATCGCCAGCGTGGCGTGGTCGGCGTAGATACGCACACCCTTCAGATTTACCGGTCCGAGAAAACCAGGCTCGGTGCCTGCGGCGGCCCGCATTTCCGCCAGGCCGGCCATGCGCAGCGGGCTGGCGACCCCGGATAGTTT
>DATMRM010000023.1:0-4465 GCA_035566155.1 Steroidobacteraceae bacterium
CGGTGCCGGACTGATGGATCAGGCTCTTCTGCACCGGCGCGGTGACCAGAGCCCTGAATTCGCCCGACAGACACCCGTCCACGCCGCGATCGATCCAGCCCAGCACGGCGCGCGCATTCCTCACTTCCAGCTGACCGGCCACACAGCGCGCGGCCAGCGGCTGATGCAGTACGCACAAGGTACCACCACCCAGCGGCACTTCTGCGCCAGGCCGATAGTCGGACAGTTGCACGCCGAGTCCGAGCTGATGCGCCCGCGCGTGCAGCAGCTCGCGGTCGGCGATGCATACCAGTGGCCATCGCCGTGGCATGCAGGCCGCTGCCAGACACAAATCGGGACCGATCCCCGCTGGCTCACCGGCGCTCAGCGCGATCGGGGCGGGCATCGCGCTGCCTCTATAAACGTCTGTCTACGAAGGACTCGTCGCGTATCTGCTGCAACCAAAGTTCAGTGGCCTCTTCCACACGGCTGTCGCGCATCGCCGCGAAGGCGCGCTCGCGTGCGGCCTCATTGGTGTTGTCGAAGTCGCGCTTGCCGAGCATCTGTACGATATGCCAGCCATACTGGGTGCGGAACGGCTGACTGATTTCCCCTTCCTTCAGCTTGCTGCAGACCGCCGCGAACTCGGGTACGAAGGTGTTGGGCTCTTCCCAACCCAGGTCACCGCCGTTGATGGCCGAACTCGGATCCTGCGAGTAGGTCTTCGCAAAGACCGCGAATTCCTCTTTACCGCTCAGAATCTGTTCACGCCAGCGGGCGAGGCGCTGCTGTACGGTCGCGTCGTCTTCGATCTCGGTAGGCTTCAGCAGGATGTGTCGCAGGTGCAGCTGCTGGATGATTTGCGGGCCGCCCGCGGAGCGCGTTTCGTTGAGTTTGATGATATGAAATCCGCTGGGCGTCTGGATGACGTCGCTGACCTCGCCCGCCTGCATGCGCGCGATCGCATCGGCCAGGAAGGTCGGCAGCTCCGTGCCTTTGCGCCAGCCGAGTGTGCCGCCTTCCAGTGCCGTTTCGCTTTGGGAGTAGGTCACCGCGAGCTTGTTGAAGTCCTCGCCGTTGCGTGCGCGCTCATCCACGTCGTGCGCCAGTTTCAGCGCGCTCGCGAGCTGTCCGGGTTTCGCGTCCTGCGCCAGCGCGATCAGGATGTGCGATACGTTGTACTCGTTCGCTGCCGAGGCGGTCTTCTTCTGATGATCGAGATACTGGTCGAGTTCGTGCGGCGTGACCACGATGCGCGACACCACGTCCCGCTGCCGCAGGATCTGGCGTGCGATCTCGCGCCGCAGTTCGTTGCGATACTGAGGGTAGTCGATACCTTCGGAGGCCAGACGTTCCGGTAGCTGCGCCAGCGTGATGTTCTGGCGCTGCGCGATATCGGCCATCGCCGCATTCACCTGCTCGTCGGATACCTTGATGCCGGCGCGGTCGGCGTGTTGCGCCTGGATTTCCTCGACAATCAGCCGGTCCAGCACCTGAGAGCGCAGCACATCTTCGGACGGCAGCACGACGCGCTGATCATGCAGCCGGTTCTCGATCTCTTTGATCTGCTCGTCGAGCTCGCTTTCCAGTACCACGCCGTCATTGACGACCGCGACGACCTTATCGAGCAGCACTCCTTTGTTGGAGAGTTCCTTGGAGGCTTGTGCGCCACCCGCGAAGCTCAGGGCGAGTGTGCAGGCAAGCGATGTCAGTAGGCTGCGACGCATGAATATCTCTTTGGCCCTCAAAGGGTTAAGTTCAATTTAAGGGTTTGTAGGGCGAGGAGGCCGAGTATCCCCGAATCGACTGCTCAAGGAAAGTGTTGACGCCACTGCCAGTGCCGACACCGTTTCCGACATTGGACAGTCCCGTGAGTTCCACCTGCAGCGACACGCCGGTATCGCTTTGACCGGTGCGAGTGCTGATGGAGTGCTGTGCGATGGCGCGAATGCTCCAGCACGAGCCGCGGTACTGGAAACCGGCGAAGTCCTCGATCGAGCCTGGATGGGCTGCAGGCGTGGTCACGGGGAAATTCGTCGCCACGATGCTCGTCATGGGGGGAGCGCCGAACAGGGAATACACCGTGCGCGCATAGATATCCCAGTGCCTGCTGATCGGCCACGCGGCCGATCCGTCCACCTGCTGTAATACACCGTAGCGGTAGAGATAGCCGATATTGATCACCTGTTTGTCGTTAGCCAGGTATCGCGTCATGATCTGGGCCTGTTCGATGCGGTTGCGCGTCGGGCTGGAGGCCAGATCCACCTGTACGTACCAGTGCCGGTAGTTGTTCAGACTCACTTCGGCGATCAGGCTGGAGGTGGTGTGCGGCGCCAGCGTTTCATCCGGCGCCGTGACCTTGGGCGGCTGCAGGTAGAAGGCTTGCGCCAGGGTCGCGCTCAGGTAGCGTGCACCACTGGTGTTGTTGAACCACTGAGTGGTAGCCCCGACCGTCAGCGAATTCGAGTCGCCGATGCGATCGATGCCGACGAACCGGTTCGGTCGGAACAGCTCGATCGTGTTCAGATCCGGTGTGGAGGTATCAAAGACCGGCAGGTCGCTCTGCTTGCGGTAAGGAATGTAGAGATACATGAGCCGGGGCTCGAACGTGACGCTTCGACCCTCGCTCGAGCCGGTCATGCGCTCGAATTGCAACCCCGTATCCAGATCGAGGATCGGCAGGCTGCGCTGGGGCGAGGTGTCGATCGGGCTGCCGGGCTGTGGCGTATCGGTATTGGTCGCGTTACGCAGCTCGTATTGCGTCAGATCCCAGGCTGCGCTGGGGCGAAAGAAATACCCGGGTCCGGACAGGTCCAAGCCGATCTGCGGCTTGGCATCCAGGCGCCAGCCACTGACCGCCGCGCTGACCGGAAACTCCGGATTGACGATCGCAGAGCAGGGAATGCCCGGCAGTGGCTGCTGCTGCGGCGGCAGGATCGAGTCGCAGGAGCGGGTGAAGTTGACCACCTCGCTGTTGAACGACAGGGTCAGCGACGGCAGCACTGGCGCTGACCACAGCCCACCGATCGTCACCCGGGGCAGTTCGAGGAAAGGACGCTGGTACTCGATGAGATTGACCGTATCAAGTGTCTGGAACCCTGACAACTGTGCCCGCAGATTCCAGACGTCATCGCGATGCGCGATCGCGACGCTGCGAGGCAGAAAGGGCGTGCTGGTGGCTTCCGTTCCCTGGCTGAAGTCCTCGAAGTATTGTACGTCGCTGACGTTTTCGTAGTTGACGTCGACGCGGCTGTTGAACGGCAGGCTTACCCGATCAACCAGGCGAACCAGGCTGCGGTCCTGCTCCTTCTGCCGCTGGTCATCGGGCAGAAAATTGACATTGAGTGTGCCGGAGTCGATTTCGGTGAGGTGCCGGTACTGCACGCCCAGATCGACGCCACGCAGTGCATAGATCGTCGGCGTGATCGTGGCGTCCTGGTTGGGCGCGATATTCCAATACCAGGGTGTCGCGACCGTGATGCCGTTGGGGCTGGAGGTACTGAACTCCGGAAACAGGAAGCCGCTCTTGCGCGCATCGCTCAGTGGGAAGGAAATCCACGGTGTATAGAGCACCGGTATGCCTTCGATCTCGAGCCGGGCGTCGCGGCCCACACCTTCGCCCCGAGCGGTGTCGAGCTTCAGCTGACGGGCACGGATACGCCACACTGCTTTCGGCGGCGGACAGCTCGTGTAGACCACGTTCTGCACCGCGATCACGTTGTCCGGTGTCCAGACGAATCTGTCAGCGCTGCCGTAACCGGGCTGCTTCTGAAACTGGAACTGAGCATGGGTGAACATCGCACCATCGTCGGTGTAGCGTCCGGCATCTCCCAGCACCATCACGATCGGATTTCGGAAGCGCACCTGGCCGACCGCGTTCATCGTGTTGTTGGTGTTGTCACGGGTGATCTGATCGGCCTGAAGCTCGCGATCACCAATGTGAACATCGACATCGCCAGTCAGGACCGAATAGCCGTTCAGCAGATCGCCGGTCGCACCCTGGGCGGTGAAGCTGATGTCATCGCCGATCTGAAATGTTCTCTTCAGCCCGGGCGGCGGGGCCGCGTCGGCGGCTGCGAGCAACGGCATCAGTGCAGTCAGATAGCCGTAGCCACCCGAACAGCTTTCAGTGCCAGCCTCGCTGCTTGCATCGGCCGCCACGGCCCTCATCCATGGAGCACAGCAGAGCACAACGAGCGGCACCAAGCGCAGGGAAGCAATCATGTGGGCCGTCATTATAATGATCCGTCACAGGACTGCGGTCCGGATAGAGAAAGCACGTTGCAATGACAAACAGCGATGAGCGCGTCGCGCTGATCCGAGCCTGGCTGACTTCAGAGCTGCAGCTGCGCGTCAGCCGGTTGGAGCCGGCGTCGGCCGATGCCAGTTTTCGCCGCTATTTCCGTATCTGGGAAGACAACGGTGCGACGCGGATCGTGATGGATGCGCCGCCCGACAAGGAAGACATCGGCCCGTTTCTGCAGGT
>DATMRM010000024.1:0-7191 GCA_035566155.1 Steroidobacteraceae bacterium
GTGCTTCATTGCGGGAAGCAGTGATTGGGGTACCTATCAGGTACCCGGTGCGCTTGAGTCGATGACGTCGACCAGTTGTGCCAGGTTTCAGGGCGCACACTTGGTCGACGGTGCGGGGCACTGGGTCCAACAGGAACAGTCAGAGCGAGTAAACGCGCTACTGTTGCGCTTCATGGCTAATTATGCATCACTTGCATAAAGGGTTCGTTTCGGTCGATATTTCCTATCATGTGAGGCGATTCGATACACTCATCTCAAGGAGATGAGTCATGTCGATCATCGGCATCGATCACGTTCAGCTGGCGATACCCGAGGGCGGGGAAGATCGGGCGCGTTCGTTCTACGGGTATGTGCTAGGACTGCCGGAGACTCCGAAGCCGGCTGAGTTAGCCAAGCGGGGCGGCTGCTGGTTCGAGAGTGCTCACGTCAAGATCCACTTAGGGGTCGATCCGGGGTTTAGGCCCGGAAGCAAGGCGCATCCGGCCCTGTTGGTGACGGATATCCAAAGAATAGTGGAGCGATGTCTGGAACTGAGCGTTCAAGTGGTCGATGAGCCGATGGATGGTTATCGCCGGGTTTATATCCACGATCCGTTCGGCAACCGACTCGAGCTGATGGAAAAAAAGTAGTCCACCCGTAATCGGCACAGCTTGCAACCCCGGCATCGGCCAGCAGTGTTCGGACAATGGAGGATTCGCCATTGACCAGTGCCAGCAAACATACCGTGACTGGCGGATGCCACTGTCACAATGTCGCGGTGACGATGCAGCTCTCTCGTTCGCCTGAGTTCTATCATCCGCGAGCCTGCGACTGCGACTTCTGCACGCGGCACGGCGCCGCATACATATCCGATGCCGAAGGGGTGCTGGCGATTCGCATTCATGACAAGCGCGCCGTTGGCAAATACCTACAGGGTGATCAACTGGCTGAGTTCGTGCTTTGTCGCACCTGCGGCGTGCTTATCGGGGTGGTGTACCAATCCGGGGAGCGGTTGTATGCGGCGGTCAACGCCAATATCGTCGGCACCGGATCGGGATTTGGAGAGCGACAGGCTTCTTCGCCGAAGCAGCTATCAGCCTCGGAAAAGACGAAACGCTGGAAGAGCGTGTGGTTTGCAGAAGTGGCTGTCAGCGGTTTCGGAGCGTAGTTGAGTGAAGTTATACAACGAAGAAAATCCCGCTCCGAATCCGCGCCGCGTCCGTATATTCATGGCCGAAAAGGCCATAACGATTCCGCTGGTGCATGTAGCGATGCGCGAACGCGCTCATAAGAGTCCTGAGTTCGTTGCCAAGAATTCGCTCGGACAGGTGCCGCTACTGGAGCTGGATGATGGCAGGCTGCTGTCTGAGAGTGTGGCGATTTGCCGCTATCTGGAGGAGTTGCATCCGGCGCCTGCTCTGTTCGGTCGCGATGCATGGGAGCGCGCGCGCGTGGAGATGTGGACTCGCCGAATCGAGTTCGCACTGATGAATCCAATCTCGGCGGTTTGGGTCCATACTCACCGGTACACTGCTCGCCTGGGGACCCAATATAAAGACTATGGTGAGGCGATGCGCCAGCGCACCATGCAGCGGCTGGGCTGGTTAAACGACGAGCTGGAGGGCCAAGAATTCGTGGCCATTGACAGCTATTCGATCGCCGACATCGTCGCTTTGACGACGATTGACTTCGGGAAGTGGATCGGCATCGACATACCGGTGGAACTGACGCATCTGCAAGCATGGCACGCGCGAGTCTGCGCGCGGCCGAGCGCCATCGCATAGCTTGCAGCGAGTCGTGCACCGCCGTGTGTGCGCAGTGACTTGATCTCGAAGTTGCGGAACAGCATCGACGTCACCAGGCTAATCTCAAGCAACGCCAGATTTGCCAAAATACGTTCCGGGGGCTAATAGATCCAGTGCCTTCAGTGAACCCTGGAGTAAGTGCCAGATGCCTCGACTCGAATTTGACGGTAAGCAATATCCGGACGGCGCGTCGTCGGATCCGGTAGCCCTGGGTTGGATGCTGGGGACTCCGCCGCTGGCGGGTAAGAGAATACTGTTTGAGACCGACCGCTTTTTCGATTTTCCGCAGATCCGATGGACGCTGTCGCACATGCGCGAACTGGTGCCGACGACGAGTGTATGGCGCGGAACCACGTCCGCACGCTCACTGAGTTCGCCCGAACCCGCGAGGATGTCGTCGATCGACGCGCTGGAGTTCGAAGATCTGAACGGTCGCCGGCTGAAGTGGGCAGACTCGCTCTCGTCCACCTATACCGACGGGATCATTGTTCTGCACCGCGGCGTCAATGTGTATGAACGCTATTTCGGTGCGCTCGTGCCGCATCGACAACACGCCTGTTTCTCCATTGCCAAGTCTTACGCAGCGACGCTGGCGGCTACGCTCGTCTACGAGCGCGCGCTGGACGAGAAGAGGACTGTGGTCCATTACTTGCCGGAGATGGCTCATACCGCTTACGCAGACGCGACTCTGCGCGATGTGCTCGATATGCAGGTAGCCGTGGATTTCAGCGAGGTCTACGCCGATCCGTCAGCCGACATCTGGCAGTACGGTCGGGCAGGGGGAATGCGAGCGCGTTCTCGCGACTACGCTGGAGCGGGAAACTTCTACGACTACCTGGTGACCTTGCGAAAACAAGGGGAACATGGCGCAGCGTTTGCTTACAAGACGACCAATACCGAGGTGCTGTGTTGGATCATGCGACGCGCCACCGGGCTGGCGCTGGCGGACATGCTGAGCGACCGACTCTGGTCCCGTCTGGGATGCGAGGAAGATGGCTATATCACCGTCGATTCGATCGGCGTGGCCTCAGGCGGCGCCGGACTGTACGGTTGCTTGCGGGATCTCGCTCGATTCGGAGAGATGATGCGCTGTGAGGGCAGCTGTCGTGGACAGCAGCTCATACCCGCCGCGGTGATCGACGACATCGCACGAGGATCTGATCGCGCGAAGTTCGAGAAGGCTGGCTACACGCTGCTGCAGGGGTATTCCTATCGCAACATGTGGTGGATCTCGCACGACGCATTGGGCGTGTACGAGGGCCGTGGCATTCACGGACAACGCCTGTACATCGCACCCCGAGCCGAAGTAGTGATCGCACGCTTCGCGTCACATCCCGTGGCGGCGAGTGCTGCCAACGACCCGATCACCCTGCCGAGCTTCAGAATGCTCGCCAGGCATCTGATGGGCGCCTGAACCGGGCTGTCGGCTCTGATCAGGCCTGGGCGATGTTGAAGATCAGGCCGTGCGGATCCGCCAGATAACAGCGCGGTACCGACGGGTTGTCTTCCACCACGACGCAACCCGCTTCCACGAGCAAGCGTTTTGCGTCGTTGAAGTTCGGCACCAGAAAATCGAATACCGGACCGTGCTTCGGGCCCTGTTCGATATACAAGCGAAACGCACCCGCGTCGACACAGTTCATCGACGCGCTGCGATCAATGACCGGTAAGTGCATCACGTCGGCATAGAAGCGAGTCGCCTTTTCCAGATCATGGGTACGAATGATGACGTCACGAGAAGCTTTAAAGGCTGTGGACACGTCGAAATCCTCCTCGGGTCAAGCAGAGACTTCCCCGGTCGCGAGCACCGTGGCCAGTAGTTTAGCCGCGCGACGTAACTGTTCAGCAGGCGCGGCTGCGAATGTGAGGCGGACGAAGGAAGAAGTGGACTCCGCCGGGAACCAGTATCTGCCGGGGCTGATGATGACGCCGGCACGTGCGGCGGCGTGAGTGACATCCAGATCGGCGACGTCGGGCGGAAGTCTGAGCCATAGATGAAAGCCGCCGCGCGGCACGTGGTCGATTGACGAGGCTTTGAGATGAGTCCGTAGCGCCGCCAGCAGCGCGTCGCGTCGTTGCAGGAGCGCTGCGCGCATGGCACGCAGATGTCGGGCCCAGACGGGTGAAGTCAATAGCTGCAGTGCGGCCTCCTGCAACGGGCCTGCAACGTAGAAGTCATCGATCGTGCGAGCGGCCTTCAGGCGAGCCCGCGCAGGTCCGCGCGCGATGAGTGCGCCGATGCGCAGCCCCGGGGCAGAGGCCTTCGTGAGCGATCGGATATAGATGATGTGGCCACCCGGATCCTGGGTGGCCAGTGGTAGGGGGGTGGTGCCCTCGAATCCCAGGTCGCGCGCCCAGTCGTCCTCAATCAGGAACGCATTGTGAGCGTTGATCGCCTCCAATACCTCCGTTCGCCGCGGCGCACTGAGAATCGAACCCGATGGATTGGAATGCGACGGCTGGCAATAGAATACCTTGGCACCGGTAGTGTGCAGCGCCTCTCGCAACAGGTCGGGACGCACCCCTTGCGCATCGGTCGGCACCGGGATCACGCGCAGCCGCGCAGCTTGCGCTGCAGCGAGTGCGCCGACATAGGTAGGACTTTCCAGCAGCACCGCATCTCCGGGTGAGGTCAACGCCCGGAAAGTCGTCGCAATGGCTGCCTGGCTCCCTGGGCAGATCTGCACGTCGCCAGGGCTAAGTCCCGGCTGCAACTGCGCGGCGAACCATCCGCGCAATGACTCCAGACCTTCGATCGGGAGTCGATCCCATACCGCGGGCCGTCGCGCCGCACGTGTCAGCGATGCGGTGAGCTGTGCACAGGCCTGAAGATCGGCCGGCAGATATCCCAAGGTGAGTGTGATGGCTCCGGGTGTTGGTAGCGCAATGAGCGAACCCAGCGTCTCGCCGCTGGGTCGTCCGACACCCAGGATCACACTCTGCCACGCGAAGTCCTCGCCGCCGGTGCGAAATCCGGGGCGAGCGCGCACGAACGTGCCGTGTCCGGGCAACGCTTCGATCAAGCCTTCGGCAATCAACGGCGTCATCGCGTGTTTGACGGTCAATGGGCTGACGCGGTGTTGCTGCTGCAGCTCACGCACCGATGGCAGCCGCGCCCCGGGTGTACCCTCCGTTGCCAATCGCCGCAGAAGCTGAGTAACGACTTGCGTACTGTTATCGTCTTTCATGCCACTCGATGATAACGATATCGCAGCACGGGTAGAAGCGTTACCGCTCCGGCCACGCGCAAATTCGGGTGGTTTACTGTGGGTGCCGTCGGGTTCGTCGCGTTCGTCGCGTTTTCTCTGTCACACTGCTTGCCACCAAGATCGCGGTTCAGACGCTCGACGGCAGAGTCGTTGGCCTGGGGCGGGCGAGCGGCCGCGCTGGGAGGCGGCCGCGACTTCGAGCATGCACTGCTGGCGTCGCAGAATCACATCGTGCTCAATCCCGATGCGCTGGCGAAATGCCGCGAGCGCCATGAGAAGGAAATCTCGTCAAGCTGCAGGATGTTCGGAAGCTGATGGCGAAAGGACATATCCGCGAAGCCGCATCGTTGCTGAAAAAGATCGACGCTCACTACGCGGGACTTGCGGCCCCTGAGTCTGTCGAGCTGGCCAGACAGATCGCAGCGTCCCTGCACTAGCCGTGTGTCGCACCGGCGCGCTCGCGCGGGGAATGCACATGTTCCGGACGCACACCCACTCCCAGCAGCTGGGCCGGCCAGCCCCGCAGCCCCGGGAATCGATCGACGAGCCTCAATGGAAGGGGGACGCTCAGCACGCGCGGTGCGGAAGAAATCACGGGATTGAGTACTTGATTGTGAATCGTGACCTGGAGGCGCTGAATGACTCGCACTGGCCACAAGCGGCGTCTTCGCACCCGCTCGAGATCAACGCTGCGAACGGTTCCGGCCCTGAGTTTGGCTGCCAGCAAATTGGCAGTCGCGACAGCATCCTGGATGGCCAGATTGATCCCGACACCGCCGACCGGAGACATCGCATGAGCCGCATCACCGATGCACAGCACGCCCGGCTGGGACCAGTCCGTCAGCCGATCGACCATGACACTGAGCAATTTGACGTCATCGAAGCTTTTTAATTCGTGCACACGGTCGGACAGAAAGTGAGCGCTCTGCGCAATCGAGCCTCGAAACGCCTCGATGCCCGCTGCTCGCACGCGATCGATGCCGCCTTTGGCGATCACGGTCGCGCATTGCCAGTAGTCGCCGCGATCGATCGTCACGAGCATCCGGCTGTGACCCAGGTGTCCCAGAATATCCACCCGATCCGTCTGTTTCTTGGACAAGCGAAACCACAACACATCGATCGGAGAACCGAGGATTTCCACCGGCAGCCCCGCACAAGCCCGCACGGTCGAACTGCGGCCATCGCAGCCGACCACCAGATCGGCGCGAATCTGCAACGGGCCTGCGGATCCAGTCGCGTTGACGCCGATGACGTCTCCGGTGGCGGGGTCTTCAATCAGGCTGGTTGCCTGACAAGACATAGCGACATGCAGGGTCGGATAGCGCTGTGCTTTCGAGGCAAGGAAATTCAGAAAGTCCCATTGAGGCATGAGGGCGACGAAGTTGCAGCGTCCTGCAATTTTCCCGAAGTCAGCCAGGTGTAGGACGTGGCCATCCACTTCCGCCGATAGTGATCGGATCTTTGAGTGAGGAAGCGACAAGAAGTCATCGAGCAGCCCCAGTTCCTCCATGATCCGCAGCGTCGACGGATGTACGGTGTCCCCGCGGAAGTCGCGCAGGAAGTCCGCGTGCTTTTCGAGCAGGAGAGTCTTGACGCCTGCGCGTCCGAGCAAATAGCCCAGCAGCATGCCGGCGGGGCCACCCCCGACGATGCAGCACTGAACCTCATGCGTAGGCCCCATCTGTATGCCTCGCCTATGTCCTTGAGCTTCAGAGTATGAAAGGAATGAGACAGGTAGGGTAGGGCGGGCCGCTGGTACACTTTGTCCGACGATTCAACCACTAAAACGGGACAGGGCACCTCAAGAGTAACCATGAATGTAAAACGGTCTCTGAGTCTCTTCGGGGTCGGGGTGGTGGCGGTCACTGCCAGCCTGTCAGCGCCGACACAGTCGGTCAACGATGCGTCGCCGGGCATCCCGCATGTGCGCGTCTTCGGCGGTCGCAACGCGGCATCGCCTGCGTACGCGAGCAGTGCCAAATTCGACGCGACGCTGGCGGATCTGTCGGCGCATCTGACGCAAGTGCGATCCGGGCACGAAATTGCAGACCTCCATGCCATGAATCCGGCGATTCGGGTGCGGCAAGATCCTGGCAGTTCACAGCCCTTGGTGCTGATCGACGCGGTGACCCGTGGCGATCCGCAGGGACTTAGGGCCTCGTTGGAGAATTTGGGTCTGCGTGACCCTTCCGTGTACG
>DATMRM010000025.1:0-4010 GCA_035566155.1 Steroidobacteraceae bacterium
CATACTTGGCGAGCGACCGACTCTTTCCCAAACACCCCAAGGAGAAGACGAATGCGAGTTCTTGGACTACTGCTGGCGCTAGGTTGCACCGCTGCGCTGGCCGATCAGCTGCCGAGCGCGCCCGGCACCGAGGTCTACATCGTATCGCCCCATGCCGGGGCGAAAGTGAAGAGTCCGGTCACGGTGGTGTTCGGTCTGAAGGGCATGGGCGTTGCGCCCGCCGGAGTGAAGTTCGACAACACCGGTCACCATCATCTGCTGCTGGACTGCGCCGTGCCGACGGATCTGACCGCGCCGCTGCCCGCCACCGATGCGATCCGGCACTTCGGCAAGGGTCAGACCGAGACCTCGATCGAACTCAAGCCCGGCAAGCACACACTGCAGTTGCTGTTTGCGGACTACACGCACACGCCCTTCATGCCCAACGTCGTGTCGAAGCCGATCACGATCACTGTCGAATGACGAATGCAGCGCGTACCAGGTGATGCTCGATCATGTATCTGGCATTTTTCGGACTAGCAGAAAAGCCTTTCTCGATCACGCCTGATCCGCGCTATCTCTACCTGAGCGCGCGCCACGCGGATGCGCTGGCTCACCTGGTGTATGGCATCAACGAGGCCGGCGGCTTCGTACAGCTCACGGGAGAAGTCGGCACTGGCAAGACGACGATCATCCGCTCACTGCTGTCGCGCACCCCGCAGAACGCCGAGATCGCGCTGATTCTCAATCCCCGGCTGTCGCCGACGGAATTTCTGCTGTCGCTCTGCGAAGAACTGGGCATCGGCGCCGCAGACAGTCCGGATGGCACCGCCAAGGACATTGTGGACCTGCTCAATCGCTATCTGTTGCGTGCGCACGCGCAAGGACGGCGTGTGGTGCTGATCGTTGACGAGGCACAGAACCTCGCGCCCGAGGTACTGGAGCAGATTCGGCTGCTGACCAATCTTGAAACCGAAACCCAGAAACTGCTGCAGATCATTCTGATCGGGCAGCCCGAACTTCGCCGTTTGCTGGCGCGCGAAGACTTGCGTCAGATCGCTCAGCGCGTCACCGGGCGCTACCATCTCGATCCGCTGACACGCACCGAAGCGGCCGCGTATGTCCGACACCGGCTGCGGGTTGCGGGAGCCACGGCGGATATTTTCAGCAGCGGCGCGCTGCGGGAGATCTATCACATCAGCCACGGCATTCCGCGCGTCATCAACATCATCTGCGATCGCGCGTTGCTGGGCGCGTACACGCAAGATCTGCACCAGGTGCCGGCTTCGCTCGTCAGACGCGCCAGTGCAGAAGTGTTCGACCATGACATTGCGCCAAGCTGGATGCCAGTGCTGGTGGCGAGCATGGCGATATTGATCATCGGCGGCAGCGGTGCACTGCTGTGGCGCTATGTGCCGAGCTGGCATCGCAGCGCGAGCGCGAATGCAGCGCCTGTGGCTTCGAGCGTACCCTCCGCTACGTTGCCGGCCGCCCCGGCCGCGAACCTGCCAGCCCTGCTGTCTACCACGCCGTCCGTGGCGGACCATCCACCGCCCCCGGTGTCATTGCCCCAGTCCGCGCCAATGCCGGAGTTGCCGCATGTACTGGCCGACAACCGCACGAGCACCGACGCGGATACCGCATTCCACCAGCTGCTGCAGCTGTGGAAGGCCAACTACACGCCGGGCAAGCTCGACGGCTGCAGTCAGGCGATCGCTCAGGGACTGCGTTGCCTGAATCAGCGCGGATCGCTGGCGCAGTTGCGGCAACTGAATCGACCCGCCATCCTGCTGCTGACCGACGATTCCGGCAGCGCGTATCAGGTTGTGCTGCGTCAGATGGGTGATTCGACCGCGCAGCTGCAGCTGGGTGATCAGACCGTGACGATCAACCTTTCGGAACTGACGCGCTATTGGTACGGTGATTTTGTTCTGTTATGGCACCCGGTTTCGCGCGATGTGCGCGACCTGAGTGCTGGCATGCGCGGCTCGCAGGTGCGGGTGCTGCGCTCATTGCTCAATGACTGGAGCGGGGCCAACACCGCGGGCGCGAGCAGCGATGAATACGATGAAAGCCTGGTGAAGATGGTCGAGCAGTTTCAGCGAGCCAATCGGCTGCAGGTGGACGGCATCGCCGGCATCGAGACGCAGATTGCGCTCGACTCCGCGCTGGCCACTCCGGATTCGCCGCTGCTGCAGAGCCGACCGATGCAGCAGGCATCCACCCGAGGCACCTGATGTCGCTGATCCTCGATGCGCTCAAGAAGTCCGAAGCCGAGCGGCAACGCCAGAGCGGGCCGACCCTGTTGGAGGTGCGGGTCGCCAGGCCTCAGCGGCGCTACCCGCTGTGGGCACTTGCGGTGGCGATTCTGCTGGCCGTCAACATGGTCCTGTTGCTGGTGTTCGTGCTGCGACCGTCTGATAGTGGACGCGCCTCGAGCCTCACGGCGTCGACCACGACGCTGCAGCCACCGCCCGCAGTGACTGCTCCGGCCTCGCCGGCCAGCGCATTGTCCGCCCCAGCGGCGACGATGCCCGCGCAACCGGCCGCGGCCCAGCCCGGGACGTCGTCTTCCGCGTCGCCAACGCTCGCGGACAACTCGACCGATCCGGGCGCCAATCCGGCCGACAATGAGCCCGCTATCTCCCCGATCGCCGCCGGCTTGCGGGCTCAGCGCGATATGACGCGCGCGGACTATTCAACGCTTCCGGGCATTAACGAGATGGCAGCCAATGTTCCGGATCTGCGGCTCGACCTGCACGTCTACGCGGAACGCCCGCGCGATCGGTACGCGCTCATCAATATGCAAACCGTTCACGAAGGGGACACCCTGTCGGAGGGACCGCGGGTACTGGCCATCACGCGCGATGGTGTCGCGCTCGAGTGGCACAGTCAGCAATTCATGCTCCGCCCGCAGTAGCGGCCTGTTTCGCTTTGTTGACCAGGCTCTGCAGTTCGAACTGCGGGTCGGCCGCCTGTTCAGGCGTGCAGGATAGGCCGGCGTCCAGCAGCCGCTTGGCTTGCATGTGATCCTGTACGCGGCTGAGCGAATCGACCGCAATCAAACGCCCGTCGCGGAAATAAAACGCCGAGAACGCGAGTTTCTGCAGATCACCACGGGTGACCACCTGATCGTAACCGGTACTCAATCCAACCATCTGCAGCTTGACCTCGAACTGATCGGACCAGAACCAGGGAGCAGCGACGAACGGTCGCTCCTTTCCCAACAGTGCAGCCGCCGCAGATTTTCCCTGTTCCACCGCGTTCTGAACGGACTCGAGACGCAGCAGTCGTCCGTCCGCCAGGCGCCGGGCGGTGCAGTCGCCGGCCGCGGCGATCGCCGGATCGCTGGTGCGGGCACAGTCATCGACGATGATGCCGTGATCGCAGTCGAGGCCTGCCGTTTTGGCCAGCCGATCGTCCGGCAGCACGCCGATTCCGACCACAACACAGCCGGCGGGGTATTCGCGGCCGTCGGCAGTACGCACCGCGCACACGCGCCCTTCGTGGCCGACCAGCTCGCTGACCCGCGCGTCGAATACGAGGTTCACATCGTGTGCGCGATGCAGGCGTTCGAATGCCTGCGAGATGACCGGAGCGGTCACGCGCGACATCAGTCGCGGCAGGCCTTCGAGCACCGTGACCTGCGCACCGAGTTTGCGCGCGCCGGCCGCCACTTCCAATCCAATGAAGCCGCCACCGATCACGACGACCTGCGATGCTTCGCTGGCGCAGCGGCGCAGCGCCTCGCTGATGGCAACGCAGTCTTCGATCGAGCGCAGACTCAGGACATGCTCGAGTGAGGCCCCGTCGAGTGGCAACGCACGTGGTATGGACCCCGTGGCCAATGCCAGCTTGCTGTAGCGCACGCGCTCTCCATCTGCGAACTCCAGCTGTGAGCCGGCGCGATCGAGCGCGCGCACCGTAGCCTTGAGCCTGAGGGTGATCCTTCGCCTTGCCAGCGCTTCCGCGCCGCGCAGGGCCAGCGAGCTGCGGTTACCCGGCTCGATCAGCCATTTCTTCGACAGCGG
>DATMRM010000026.1:0-2351 GCA_035566155.1 Steroidobacteraceae bacterium
CACTGCGCAAGGTGCGTCTGCTGCCCGATGTGATCGCGCCGCTGCTCGAACTGAAAGCGGCCGGCTATCGCTTCGTCATGGTCACCAACCAGGATGGGCTCGGCGGCGAGCGCTACCCGCAGCAGCGTTTCGATCAGGTACAGCAGTTCGTGCTGCAGCTGTTCGGCTCGCAAGGCATCGAATTCGAGCGCATCTTCATCTGTCCGCACTCCGAGCATGAGGGCTGCGCCTGTCGCAAGCCGCTCACCGGCCTCGTGACCGAATACCTGCAGAGTATTCAGCTCGATCGCGCGCGCAGCGCGATGGTGGGTGATCGCGACACCGACCTGCAGTTCGCGCGCAATCTGGGCATCCGTGGATTTCGCGTGCACCCGCCACAGGAGAGCTGGCCCTCGATCGCACACGCGCTGCTCACCCGGCGCGCCAGCGTGCACCGCAAGACGCGTGAAACCGATATCGCGGCCGAGATCGAACTCGACAGTACCGCGGGCTGTGAGATTCACACCGGCATCGGCTTTTTCGATCACATGCTCGAGCAGCTGGCCAAGCACGGCGGCTTTGGGCTCAAACTGCGCTGCAGCGGCGATCTGCACATCGATGAGCACCACACGGTAGAGGACTGCGCGCTGACGCTCGGCGAAGCCCTGCGACAGGCACTGGGCGACAAGCGTGGCATCGAGCGCTATGGGTTCCTGCTGGCGATGGATGAAAGCAGCGCCCAGGTTGCCGTGGACCTGTCCGGGCGCCCCTACTTCGTCTTCGAGGGCGCATTCGCGCGCGATCAGGTCGGCGCACTCCCCACCGAGCTGGTGCCGCACTTTTTTCGTTCGCTGGCCCAATCCCTGGGGGCAGCGCTGCAGATCACGGTGCGCGGCGAGAACACCCATCACATGATCGAAGCCTGCTTCAAGGGCGTCGGCCGCGCGTTGCGCCCAGCGCTGCGACGCGAAGGTCGCGATCTTCCGAGCACCAAGGGCGCACTGTGAGCGAAGTCGCGATCATCGACAGTGGCGGTGCCAATCTGGCATCGCTGCAATATGCGCTCGAACGTCTGGGTGCCGCATCGATCGTGAGCGACGATCCCGAGCGCATCGCTTCGGCCCGGCGCGTGCTGCTGCCCGGCGTGGGCGCGGCTGGCGACGCCATGCAGCGTTTGCGCGCGCGCGGCATCGATGAGGTCATTCCGTGCCTGAAAGTGCCGTTGCTCGGTATCTGTCTCGGCATGCAATTGTTGTTCGAGCATTCCAGCGAGGACGACACCCCCTGTCTGGGCGTACTGCCCGGGCACATCGAGCGCTTGCAGCCAAGCGTCGGCCGCCCGGTGCCGCATATGGGCTGGAACACGCTCGAGTCCATCGGCGAGGACGTCCTGCTGCGCGACATCGGCCGCGACGATCACGTGTACTTCGTTCACAGCTACGCGGCACCGGTGTCGCACACCACCCTCGCGGCGGCTCGCTACGGCGAAGCCTTCGCCGCGGTGGTCAGGCGCGATAACTTTCGCGGCGTGCAGTTTCATCCGGAACGCTCGGGCAGAGTCGGCGCCCGGCTGCTGCAGAACTTTCTCACGCTCTAGCCAGCGCGCATGCTGCTCATACCTTCCATCGACCTGCGCGGCGGCAAATGCGTGCGCCTGCTCAAGGGCGATTTCACCGCCGAGACGTGCTACGAGTTCGGAGCGCTGGAGCTGATGTGGCGTTATCGGCAGCTCGGCGCGGCCTGGTTGCACCTGGTGGATCTCGATGCCGCGCGCGACGGCACCCTCACGCGCGACAACCCGAACCGAGCCATGATCCAGCAGCTGGCGGCACCGCGTGCGCTCGCGCTGCAGGTCGGCGGCGGCCTGCGCAGCCGCGCGGCGCTCGAGGCGCTGTTCGCGATCGGTGTCGCGCGCGCCGTGATTGGCAGCGCCGCCGTGGAGCAGCGCGCTGAGGTCGCTCAATGGCTGAGCGCGTATGGCCCGGAACGCATCTGTCTGGCCTTCGATGTCAGGATGGACGCCCAACAGATACCGCGACTGCGCATCCGCGGCTGGCAGCAGGGGACGGACTTGAGCCTGTGGGATGCCGTGGAGTCGTTCCGCGACAGCGGACTGAAGCACGTGCTGTGCACCGACATCGAGTGCGATGGCGCGCTGGCAGGACCGAATCTTGCGCTGTACGAGGAGGCACTGCGCCGCTTTCCGGACATCCGATGGCAGGCCTCGGGCGGCGTCAGTACCGGCGCGGATCTGATCGCCCTCGCCGCCCACGGCGTGCCTGCGGCCATCAGTGGCAGGGCGCTGCTGGAAGCGCGCATCTCCAGTGAGGAACTGCGCCCATTCTTGCCAAACGCATAATTCCCTGTCTCGA
>DATMRM010000027.1:0-12586 GCA_035566155.1 Steroidobacteraceae bacterium
AGCGCGTTAGCTACGACACTGGGAGGCTTACCCTCTCAACGTCTAGTTCTCATCGTTTATGGCGTGGACTACCAGGGTATCTAATCCTGTTTGCTCCCCACGCTTTCGTGCCTGAACGTCGGTGCTGGACCAGGAAGCCGCCTTCGCCACTGATGTTCCTTCCGATATCTACGCATTTCACCGCTACACCGGAAATTCCGCTTCCCTCTTCCGCACCCAAGCCTTGCAGTTTCGAATGCAATTCCCAGGTTGAGCCCGGGGATTTCACATCCGACTTACAAAACCGTCTACGCACGCTTTACGCCCAGTAATTCCGATTAACGCTCGCACCCTCTGTATTACCGCGGCTGCTGGCACAGAGTTAGCCGGTGCTTTTTCTTTGGGTTAGGTCAAGACCCAGAGGTGTTAGCTCTGAGCTTTTCATCCCCACTAAAAGTGCTTTACAACCCGCAGGCCTTCTTCACACACGCGGCGTCGCTGGATCAGGGTTGCCCCCATTGTCCAATATTCCCTACTGCTGCCTCCCGTAGGAGTCTGGGCCGTGTCTCAGTCCCAGTGTGGCTGGTCGTCCTCTCAGACCAGCTACGGATTGTCGCCTTGGTAGGCCGTTACCCTACCAACTAGCTAATCCGACTTCGGCTCATCTAATAGCGCGAGGTCTTGCGATCCCCCGCTTTCAACCGTAGTTCGTATGCGGCATTAGCTAACCTTTCGGTTAGTTATTCCCCACTACTAGGCAGATTCCGAAGCGTTACTCACCCGTTCGCCGCTCGTCAGCATGTATTGCTACACCTGTTACCGCTCGACTTGCATGTATTAGGCACGCCGCCAGCGTTCAATCTGAGCCAGGATCAAACTCTTCACTTAAATTTTTTGAGCTTCAAGTGATGAGTGAATCCAAATGCCCATCGCTGGACTTTTGGTCACTCGGTCAATGACATCCAAAGGACGTATCGACGCGAGGTCCCACACAAGTTACCTACCGAATTTTTAAACAGCAGCTGAGCCGCTTGGGCACAGCAATCCACGGCCATACGGCCGCAGAAAGGGTCGGGAAGTATAGCCCTCGGGCTCTTCCCGTCAACATAACAGTCAACGTGTTTTCCAATTGGCCCGCGCTAGCGCGAGAGCCTCAGGTAGGACCTTGGCTGAGGGCGCGCATTATAGGGGTAGAAACCCCTATGTCAACGAGTTGTCATCACTTTATTTAGCGGCCGACAAGCCTATGAAGGGGCTTGCTTTTTTTCGATCAAAATATAAGCAAAGCGGTCGCGGACCGCGCTGCAGGATACGACCGGTCCGCAAGCGACGATCGCGTTGCAGCATCCCTTCCCCTCTCCCCTCGATCGCATGGTCGAGCATGCGTGACCTGCTGCGTTGACCCGTGGCTTAAGGCCACGGTAGGGTCGGTCACATGAGTACCGGAACGGACTTACCAGCCGACACGCTCGGAAGTCCCTGGCTGCTGCGATCACTGCAGCTGCTGGCCTGTTTTGCAGTCATTTCCTACACCCTGCAGGTCGCCCGCCACACTACGCCGCCAACGCTGCAACTGGGCACCATGCTGTTTGGCGCCAGCGATCATGCGCCGGGGAACCCGGTCGATGTGAACGACATCTCCGCTGTGCTGGCACCCGGCCTGGATCTGGCCGAAGTCATCGTTCAGCGCAATGACACCCTGGATCACATCTTCCGTCGCCTGCAGTTGAGCCTTTCCGATCTCGCGGACGTGCGCGCACTCAGTGGCGTTCAGACCATGCTCGACCGACTCAGTCCCGGGGAGCATCTGAAATTCCTCCATCGCGACGCGGCGCTGATCGGTCTCGAGCGCCACCTGTCGCTGACCGAAAAACTGGAAGTCAGGCGCACGGACGCCGGCTTTCGGGCAACCGTCGTGCCCAAGGCGATCCAGATCGACGACAGCGTGGCGCACGGCGAGATCAACTCCTCACTGTTCGAATCCGCCAATGCCGCCGGCCTGTCAGACCTCAGCGTGCTCAAGCTGGCAAAGATCTTCGCATCGGATATCGATTTCGTGATTGGTCTGCGCGAGGGCGATCGCTTCGTCGTCAGCTACGAGCGAATCCTTCAGAACGACCACTACGTAAAGGACGGCGACATCCTGGCCGCCCGCTTCATCAATCAGGGCCGGGTATATGAGGCGGTGCGTTACGTCGGACCTGACGGCGCGGCACGCTACTACTCGCCCGATGGCCACAGTACCGAGAAGGCTTTCCTGCGCGCACCGCTGGAATTCAAGCGCATCAGCTCCGGATTCTCGCTCGCGCGCATGCATCCGATCCTCAACCTGATCCGCGCCCACAAGGGCATCGACTACGCCGCGCCGATTGGCACCCCGGTGTATGCCGCAGGCTCCGGCCACATCAAGTTCCGTGGCGATCTGGGCGGCTACGGCAACGTCATCCAGATCGAGCACGGCAACGGCATCGTGACGGTGTACGGCCACATGTCGAGATTCGCTGGCGCGCGCGCCGGCGCGCACGTGGAGCGCGGCGAGACCATCGGCTACGTCGGCATGACGGGACTGGCGACCGGTCCGCATCTTCATTTTGAATTTCGCGTGAACGGCCAATATGTGGATCCGCAGAAGATCAAGCTTCCGGACGCGAAGCCGATCGATCCGGATCTCTACGATGACTTCAAACAAAAAAGCGCACCCCTGCTGGCAGCACTGAATCCATGAGTCTTTATGTCGGGCTGATGTCCGGTACCAGCATGGACGGTATCGATGCTGTGCTGCTGCAGATCGATGAAGGCGGCATGCGCGTCAAAGCCGCCGTCGCCCGGCACTGGCCGGCCGATCTGCAGCGGCGCCTGCGTCAGGCCGCCGAGGACTATCTGAGTCTGGGATTGCTCGAATTTGGACGGCTGGACACGATCGTCGGCCGCGAATTTGCCAGCGCGGCCGAGGAACTGCTCAACAGGAGCGGCACCGCACTGTCCGCGGTGCGCGCGATCGGCAGCCACGGTCAGACCGTATTGCATCAGCCAGGGGATGCCGCACCGTTCACGCTGCAGATCGGCGATCCCAACATCATCGCCGAACGCCTCAATATCGATGTCGTCGCGGACTTTCGCCGGCGCGACCTCGCCGCCGGTGGCGAAGGTGCGCCCCTGATGCCGGCGTTTCACGTCGCGGCGTTCGGCACACCGGGCCAGTACAACGCCGTAGCGAATATCGGCGGCATTGCGAACGTCTCGCGGCTACAGGCCGACGGCAGCGTCACCGGGTTTGATACCGGGCCTGGGAACTGTCTGCTGGATGCCTGGTCACGCCAGCAGCGAGCCAAGCCCTTCGACGAGCACGGCCAGTGGGCAGCCAGTGGTGTCATTCAGCCGACGCTGCTCAACCGCATGCTCCAGGATCCCTACTTTGCGCGCCGCCCGCCCAAGAGCACGGGCCGCGAGACCTTCAGTGACGGCTGGCTCGAGCAGGCGCTGGCCGGCTACCGGGCATCGCCGGCCGATGTACAGGCAACCCTCACGGAACTCACCGCGCACACGATTGCCATGAGCCTGGCCGGAGGCGGCACCCAGCCGGTGCGCGTACTGGTCTGTGGCGGCGGCGCTCAGAACACCTATTTGATGAGCCGGCTAAGTCTCGCGCTGCCGCGCTCGCAAGTGCAGACCACGGGCGCGTGCGGCATCGACCCTCAGCACGTCGAAGCCGCCGGATTCGCCTGGCTCGCCTACCGCTATGTCAACGCACTGCCGGGCAATCTGCCGAGCGTCACCGGCGCAAAGTACGCTGTGCCGCTCGGTGCGCTTTATCGCGGTTCAGCGAAGTAACAGACTCGTGCAACAATGCCCCTATGGATGCACCGGCCAAAGCAGCACGCAGGGTATCAAAGCCAGCTCCGGCACCCGCAGCAGCGATAACCGAGCAGAAGACTGCCATGGATCAACCGGTATTTCGTGCACCGCAGAATTTCATCAATCGCGAATTGTCGTCGCTCGAGTTCAATCAGCGGGTACTGGCCCAGAGCCTGGACTTGCGCGTGCCACTGCTGGAGCGGCTGCGATTTCTGTGCATCTCGTGCGCCAATCTGGATGAGTTCTTCGAAATCCGTGTCGCGGGACTGAAGCAACTGCTCGAGTTGGGTTCCGCCCAGCTCGGCCCCGACGGTTTGGGTATTGCAGAGCAACTGTCCATGATTCACGAGCGCACCACCCGCCTGGTGCACGATCAATACGCCTGCCTCAACGATGTGCTGTTGCCGGCGCTGTCGGCGGCCAAGATCGCGGTGCTCGATGAGGCCGACTGGGATGACACCACGCGTGTGTGGGTCGAGAAGCACTTTCTGGCCGAAGTACTGCCGGTGTTAAGCCCGCTGGGTCTGGATCCCGCGCGCCCGTTCCCGCGCATTCAGAACAAGAGCCTCAATTTCATCGTGCGACTGTCCGGCAAGGACGCTTACGGACGCGACAGCGAACTGGCGATCGTGCAGGCGCCCCGATCCCTGCCGCGCATCGTGCCGCTGCCGGACGAGGGCCCGACGCGCCGTTTCGTTGCGCTGTCCACCATCGTCGAGGCATTCGTCGCGCACCTGTTCGAGGGAGTTCAGGTCCTCGGCTGCTATCAGTTCCGGCTCACCCGAAACAGCGACCTGTTTGTCGACGACGAAGAAGTGGATGACCTGCGCCGCGCGCTCGAAGGCGAACTCGCGCAACGCCGTTACGGCGCCGCGGTGCGGCTGGAAACTGCCGCCAACTGTCCAGCCGACACCGTGGAATTTCTGCTGCGCGAATTCGCACTCAGTTCGCGGGATTGTTATCAGGTACCGGGGCCGGTGAACCTGAATCGCTTCAGCGCCATCTATGACCTGGTGCAGCGTACCGACCTGAAATATCCGACGTTCACGCCCGGCTTGCCGGCGCGCCTGGTCGGCGCCACGGACCTGTTCGCAGCCATCCGCCAGCGCGACCTGCTGCTGCATCATCCGTATCGCAGCTTCGGGCCGGTGATGGATCTGCTGCGGCAAGCCGCGAGCGATCCCGCCGTGCTCGCCATTAAGCAGACTTTGTATCGCACGGGTGATCACTCGCCGATTGTCGACGCACTGGTAGCCGCCGCGATGGCCGACAAGGACGTCACCGTCATCATCGAACTGCGGGCGCGCTTCGACGAGGAAGCCAACATCGAGCTGGCGACGCGTCTGCAGGAAGCCGGCGCGCACGTGATGTACGGCGTGGTCGGCTACAAGACCCACGCCAAGATGACACTGATCGTGCGGCGCGAGACCGACGGCATGCGCCGCTACTGCCACCTCGGAACGGGCAACTATCATCCCAAGACCGCGCGTGGCTATACCGACTACGGCCTGTTCACATGCGATGAGGCCATCGGCTCCGACGTGCACGAGATTTTCCTCCAGCTGACCAGCCTCACACGCACTCCGAAGCTGCGCCGGCTGCTGCAATCGCCGTTCCATCTGCATGAGGCGACGCTGGCGCTGATCGAACGTGAGAGCGCGCATGCGCTGGCGGGCAAGAAAGCGCGGATCATCGTCAAGCTCAATGCCCTGGTCGATCCGCAAACGATCGAGACGCTGTACCGCGCCTCGCGCAGCGGGGTGAAGATCGATCTGATCGTGCGCGGTGTTTGTGCCGTGCGTCCCGGGATCCCGGGCGTGTCCGAGAACATCCGCGTGATTTCAGTGGTCGGCAGGTTCCTCGAGCACTCACGTGTCTACTGGCTCGCGAATGACGGCTCGCCGGAGCTGTACCTGTCGAGCGCGGACTGGATGGAGCGCAACTTCTTCCGGCGCGTTGAAGTCGCATTCCCGGTGCTGCAGCCGCAGCACCGCGAACGCATCGTGAAGGACCTGGAGACTTATCTGAAGGACAACACCAACGCGTGGGAGCTGCAGGCCGATGGCACTTACGCACGCGTCAATGTCAGCAGCGCACCGACCGTGGACTCACAGGCATTGCTGCTCGAGCGATATGCCGGGACGCCTGCGCCGCCGGCGCCCTAGTTGACCGGCTCAGTTCCCGAGAAGACGCGCAGGCGGATGCTCTGTGCGCGCAAGTAGGCGATCTCCTGCTGCAGATCGGCCACCGTGAGCGGATGTTCCTTGAGCCACTTGGCGGGGAAGCGCAGTTCCAGCGTGCGCCCACGAACATTGAGTTCAATGTGAGGCAGCGCGACCGCGCTCCGACCACGCTGCAGCAGCACCGCCAGTCGCAGCAGCAGAATCAGAAACAGTGCCAGTCCGTCCCAGGGTGGGATCAGGTCCTCCAGTCTCTCGAGTGTCAGTTTGCGACGATGGCTGCCGACCAGACGTGCGAGCAGCTGCTGCTCTTCGCGCGAGAATCCTGGCATGTCGGCGTTGTCGAGCAGGTAGGCACCGTGGCGATGATACCCATTGTGCGCAACGTCCAGTCCGATTTCGTGCAGGCGGCCGGCCCATCGTAAACTCTGCTCCGCGAGTGGATCGGTCAATCCCCAGGACTGGCGGACCTGGGCGAGAAACTGCAGTGCGGCACTCTCCACGCGCTCGGCCTGTCCAAGATCGACGTGATAGCGCCGCTGCATCGAGCCGACGGTCCGCTCACGCGCATCCGAGCGCGTCAGTCGGCCGACCATGTCGTGCAGTAGCCCGTCGCGCAACGCACCCTCGACGAAGCGCAGCTGCTGGATGCCCAGCGCGTCGATGATCTCCGCCATGATGACGACGCCGCCCGGAAACACCGGCCGACGCTCATCCGTGACGGCATCCAGATCGAGCTCACGCGTGTGCCCGGTGTCCGCCAGTCGCTGTAGCAACAGCTCGAGCCCCGCGGGGGAAATGCTGCTCGCCGTGGGATCGAGCTGGCGGATGCTCTCGGAAATCGCGCGTACCGTTCCGGAGCTGCCGAAGGCCCGATCCCAGCCACGGCGCAGGAAGGCCGCCTGAATGGGCTCGAGTTCCAGTCGCGCCGCGAGCCGCGCCCGTTCGATGCGTCGGGCCGACAGCCGTCCCTCGCTGAAGTAGCGCTGACTGAGCGATACGCAGCCGATCTGCAGGCTTTCCATCTCCAGCGGCTCGAACTGCTCGCCGATGATGATCTCGGTACTGCCGCCACCGATGTCGGTGACCAGACGCCGGCCAGGCTCGTTCGGCAGATTGTGCGAAACGCCCGAATAAATGAGGCGGGCTTCCTCCATACCGGACACGATTTCGATCGGGAAGCCCAGCGCTTCGCGCGCCCGCTCCAGAAACGCCTGCTTGCGACGCGCCACACGCAGTGCGTTGGTTCCTACCACACGCACGTTGCGCGCGTTCATGTCGCGCAGGCGTTGCCCGAATCGCTCCAGACATGCCAGGGCGCGTGCCGCGGCATCCTTGTCGAGCCGGCCATCGTCGCTGATGCGCGAGGCGAGTCGCACCATCTCGCGCAAGCGATCGATGATGACGAGCTGGCCGTGCGAATAGCGCGCCACCACCATGTGGAAGCTGTTGGAACCCAGGTCAACCGCCGCAATGACCTCGAACATCGCGGCGGCACTGCGATTCATGGCGTCAACGGACCCAGGCTAGGCCCGGGGCAGAGCACAGACTAGGCGCTGAAGGAGGAACCACATCCGCAGGTGGTCTGAGCGTTTGGATTGCGGATCACAAACTGTGCGCCATCGAGTCCATCGCGGAAATCGATCTCAGCGCCGCCCAGGTATTGAAAACTCATCGGATCGATCAGCAGCTTCACACCCTGGTTTTCGACGCAGGTGTCGCCGTCTTGCATTTCCTCATCGAACTCGAAACCGTATTGCAGGCCCGAACAGCCGCCGCCCTGAACGAATACGCGCAGCATCAGCTTGGGATTACCCTCGCCGGCGATCAGTTCGCTCACCTTGCGTGCCGCCGCGTCGGTGAACAACAGCGGTGACTCGACGGATTCAGGTGCAGTCAGTTCAGCTATTTCTGTCATATACAAGAGTTTAGGCGTGTGCGCCAGGTACGTCAAAGCGGGCTATAGTGACACTCATGACGGTTATATGAAGTTTGCGGGGGTGATATGTCAACCGAGCGATCGTCCGGCGAAGGCGGGCCGAAAATTCGTCGAGTCACGACAGCGCGCCTGACGGAGATGAAAGCGCGCGGCGAGAAGATCGCGATGCTGACAGGCTATGATTACACGTTCGCCCGCATCCTCGACGGAGCCGGCATCGACGTGGTGCTGGTCGGTGACAGTGCATCGAACGTGGTGCATGGCCACGAGACCACGTTGCCTATCACGCTCGATCAGATGATCGATCATGCCAACGCGGTGGTCCGGGGCGTGAAGCGCGCGCTGGTGGTCGTGGACATGCCCTTTGGCAGCTATCAGGGAGACAGCCAGCTCGCGCTGCAGGGCGCCGTGCGCATCATGAAGGAGTCGGGCGCGCACGCGGTCAAAATGGAAGGCGGCGAGAAGATCGTTGAAGGCATCAGCCGCGTGCTGTCCGCCGGCATTCCGGTGATGGGCCATCTGGGCCTGACGCCGCAGTCAATCAATCGATTCGGCACCTACGTCGTTCGCGCACGCGAGAAGCAGGAAGCCGAACAGCTGGTACGCGATGCGGTGCTGCTGGAGAAGACCGGCTGCTTCGCGATCGTCCTGGAAAAGGTACCGGCAGAGCTGGCGCAGCAGGTGGCTGGCAAGCTGACCATTCCGATCATCGGCATCGGCGCGGGCCCGAACGTGGACGGGCAGGTGCTGGTGACGCACGACATGCTGGGATTGAACAACGAATTCTCACCGCGTTTCATCCGACGGTACGCCTCGTTGTTCGACGAAGTCACCGACGCCTTCTCGCGTTATATCGCCGACGTCAAGGCCGAGCGCTTCCCGACGCGCGAAGAGAGCTACTAGCTACTGGGGGAGTAAAAGCTCGTCAGTACCGCGGTCATCGCCAGCACCGCGACGATCAGCAGGTATTCAACGCCCATCACCCGACGCAGGACACTACCTGAGGTCTCGGAACTGTCGGCGGCGAGTGCCGGCACGGCGCGCCACCGATTCCACGCGGCCAGCAGCAGCAGCACTGCAAATGCGGCGATTTTCGCCAATATCAGCCAACCATACGCGCTTATCCACGACATTCGGTCCGGCATCAGGACCAGCGCCATGGTCAGACCGGCCACAGCAATGCACGGGACCAGTAGTCCGGCGATCTTCGAGAACCCGTTCAGCAGCGCCACAGCCGCTGATTTCGATTCACGGCCACACACGAACATCAGCGGTAGCAGTGCTCCGAACCAGAAAGCCACCAGCATGAGGTGAACCGCCAGCAGCAGTCCGAGCAATGGACGTTCCGAATGGACACTTGTGTGACCGGTCAGCACCGCGGCACAGGCCGCGATGCAACCGCCGACGCCGGCCATCTGCGATCCGGTCAAGGGCGCCAGAGCGAACCCCAGAGCAACGACACCGAGACCCAGAATCTGCAGCAACGCCGCATTGCCGCTGCTGCCGCCCCAGGCCAGAGCCTCCAGGCGCGAATCGAACAGACCCGAGAAAGCGTCACTCATGCGTGCGGCCTCGAGCCCCTGATGACAGGCCAACAGCACGATACCGGCGATAGCCGCCCACCAACCCAGTCGTCGGATCGCCGCGTGAGAATTCGGCACCCACTCACCGAACAAGACCAGAAAGAACGCGGCGCCCGCGGCCTGAAACAGGCCGACCAAGCCCAATGTCCGCACCACCACCGATAGCAGGTCCGGACTCACGGCCGCGGCTTACTTGTCCGCGTTGACCTTGAACTTGATGCTGCCGGAGACCACGTGGTTGTCGTCACTGAGCACGCGGAAGTTCAACGTGTAGTCGCCCGCATCGAGCTTGGGTGCCGGAATGCTGAACAGCGCGGACGGCTTGGTTGGCAGACCTTCGATCTTCTGCGCGGCCTGAGCTCCCTTCTGAAGCGTCAGCGCGGTCAGCGTTGCCGCCTCGTTGAACTTCAGCGCGAACGCCGTGGGAGCCTGTGTCAGCACGCTGCCATCGGCCGGCGTTGCCTGCAACAGGTGTGCATGGGCGTACACCGCGCCAGCGGCCAGCAGCGCCCAGACCCCGAATACTCCTGCCAGTCGTTTCATACCTAGCTCCTCCTGTATTGGTCAAAGTAGCATCCTGATTCCGGCGCTCCATTGCAATGCGCCCGGAACCTGGCCGGCGTCGCTCAACCACTGGGCGGTGGCACCGAATCGACGGGTCCAGACCAGCGCACTGCTGCTCAGCCCTCGTACGAACGTACGCCGGGTGCTCTTCATCTTGAGAATCTCCAATCCTCAACATCGCGCAGACGCGCGACCCGCGTACAGGCAGGAGCGCAGTCTGCGACGTGCACTTGCGCCTGACGTGCTGTGCTAAGCGAGGAGAGTTAAGCGATGGGAGGTCGGAAGAACCAGCCCGCCAGGCGCCGCGGCTGATCCGAATGCAACACCGAGGCGCAGTCCGCGGTGCCGGCGAAAACCGCTGCCGACAACCCAGGGCCCGCTAACGCAGGGGCCTGCAGGCAGTCGCAGCCGGAGAACTTGCAACAGCTCGCGTGCGGCATGGATTCGCTGCCGACCATCCGCTGCTGCATGGAGTGACGTGGACAGGTATTGAGTTCTGTCGGTATTGGCACCAGCGCCGCCTGCGCCAGCTTGCATAGCAGCAGCGCGATCACGCACAGCGGCTTGCACAGCGATCTCACTTGGGGAGTACCGCCACGCCATTGCGCGGCACCAGCTTGCCGCTGATCTCCGCGCCATGCGCCATTTCGATCACACCGTAGTGCACGTCGCCATTGACACGCGCCTTCGCACCCAGCATGACGCGCTCGCTTGCCAGGATGTCTCCGTTGACCCGCCCATTGAGCACCACGTTGCGCGCTTCCACCGACCCTTCGATGACACCCTCTTCGCTAACGGACAGCGATGCATCGGCGCCGGAGGCTGCCGTGACGTTGCCGATCACGCGGCCATCGATGTGCAGCCCGCCGAAAAACTCGATATGGCCCTGCACGCTGGCGTTCTTCCCGATCAGCGTATCGATGGGGCCGATGCCGTCCTTTTCACGTTTCTTGAACATGAACTCCTGCGTCAGCTCGGATCGACCCTCCAGACGAAAGTTTGCCGGTAAGGCGAGATCCCTTTCTTGTCTGGACGCAGCTCAATGGTGACTCTTTCAGGCTTGAAGTCGCCTGGGAGTATAACTTCCTGATCGATACTGGTGGTGTAACGAACACTGAACAGCAGCTCATTCTTGGCCCCGGTAAGATCCGCCAGGCTCGCGCTGACGGGAACGCCGTCCTTGGTGCCATCGACCGTAATGCCGAGCACACCGCTCAGTGGCTCGCCCGGACGCTGCTGGCGATTCAGACTGAAGCGCAGTGCAAATCTCTGATTGCCCTGCAGCGAAGCGATATGAAACTGCTGCACCCCGACCAAGACCGCGTCTTTAGCCTGATTGGGCTGCGCGACCAGCCCGCGATAGAACTCGACGTCCTGTTGTTGGCGCTCAACCTGCGCCTGAAGTTCCCCAATCGTGCGCGCCACTTCCGAACGCTCGCGAACCTCGGAGACCCGCGCTTCCTCCGCCGCGGCGAGTTGCACGCGCATTTCGCGCATAGACTGCTGCTGCTGATTGATCTGCAGCTGCAGCGCGTCGCGCTCAGCCGCGGCCTGCATCGCATCGTAACCCGCGGTGAAGCGCCCCAATTCGAACACCACGTACAACGCCAGGCTACCGAGCAGCAACACAATCGCCAGCATGATCCAGCGGCGCGCCGGCGCATAGGTTCTTACTACCAGCTTGCCGGGAATTTCCATCGCGTTCGGGCGCAGCTATTGCGCCACTTGTTCCGCGGTCATGGCCTTGGCGCGCCGGCGCCACCACGCCGGATAGGGCGGCAGACCGCCGGGAATCATCGTTCCCAGCTCATGCAGCGCCCGCGAATACACTGAACGCTTGAAATAGACCACCTCGCGGATCGGCTGCCAGTAATCCACCCAGCGCCAACGGTCGAATTCGGGTTGTGAGGTGGTATCGAAGCGAAACGGTACGTGCTCGCGCTTCAGCTGCAGCAGAAACCAATACTGCTTCTGCCCCACGCACAGCGGCTGTACATTTCGCCGCACGTAGCGCGCGGGCAATCGATAACGCAGCCAATAGCGCGTGCGGCCAATGACAGCCACGTCATTGCGGCTCAGGCCAATTTCCTCCCGCAACTCGCGATAAAGGGATTCCTCATCGCTCTCCCCACGGCACATGCCGCCCTGGGGAAACTGCCAGCCACGCCCGCCGGCGCGACGGCCGATGAAAAGCTGTCCCTCCCCGGACATCAGCACGATGCCGACATTGGCGCGGAAACCGTCGCGATCGATGATGTCACCCATGGCACACTTTTACCCCCGCAGCGCGGGACGCTCAAGCTACCCTAGAGAATGATGCGAACCCAGTACTGGTGGGGCCTGGCCACCTTAAGCCTTCTGGCCGTCATCGCCTTCTGCGCCGAGCTATTGATCGGTTCGGCCGGTTTGTCCTCGGGCCGGGCACTGCAGGCGCTGTTCGGGCACGGCGACAATTTCAGTCTAATGATCGTGCAGACCGTGCGGCT